>JBOGIN010000200.1:0-6738 GCA_050742275.1 Vicinamibacteraceae bacterium | reverse complement strand
TCCTGCTGCGCGACGCTCAGCATCCGGCCATCGCGGCCAAAGACAATCGCGCGGCTCGAGGTCGTGCCCTGATCGAGCGCCAGAACGGCACGTGGCATACGGGGCTCCTCCTCCTGGAAGGGCAGGGCGGACGACGCGCGGTCTGAAGACCGCGCGCTACGTACTGGATACGAAGGACGAGATTCAGGGCTCGCCCTACGCTGTTTTCGACGGACATGCTATCAGGAAAGCGAACCAGGGTTCATTGTCCTGATTTGACAGTGGGATGCGATGGAGGGCAGACTGTCTACCCTAGAGTCATGGCAAAGGAACCGGATCGCGTCGAGTTGTTACAGGGAACGCTCGACATGCTCGTGCTTCGGACCCTGCTGTTCGGGCCGGCGCATGGCCACGCCATTGCCAAGCACATCCAACGCACCTCGGACGAGGTGCTGCAGGTCGAGCACGGATCGCTGTACCCCGCGCTTCATCGGTTGCAGCGCAAGGGGTGGATTGCCTCCAAATGGCAGACCATGCCGGATCGCAACCGCACAGCCAAGTATTACCGGCTTACTCCAGCGGGCCGCAAGCAGTTGACGCGGGAGGAGTCGAAGTGGCAGAAGCTGGCGCAGGCGATCAAGAGAGTGATGCGCACGGCATGAGTCGCCGGACCGTTCATCCGGGTCATCGGCGACCGGCAACGTGGTCGATGAGCGCGGCCACCATCGGGCCCATCTTGGGCTTCGCCGGCACGACCGCCGGTGCGATGCCGCGCGCCGTGAGCGCGCTCGCGGTCGTGGGGCCGACGGCGACCACCACCGTCTGCGTCGTGAGCTGGCGTTGAAGCGGTTCGAGCGCGCCGAGGCGCTGCGCAATCTCGAGCAGGTGGCGCACCTGCACCTGGCTGGTGAATGCGACCACGTCGATCGTGCCATCGAGAATGGCCTGCACGAGGCGCTCCAGCGGCGCAACATCCTCCGGCAGCACCCACTCGTAGAGGCAGAGCTCCATCAACTGCACGTCGTCGGCTCGCAGCGCATCCGTAAGCGCGTTGTTCCGTTCGCCGTAGTGCACGAGACCGACACGACGGCCCGCGAGATCGAGCCGCCTCAGTGCTTGGAGCAACTCCGTCGTCGTATGCGGCTCGGGGACGGCGATCTTCGTCGGCACGCCCTGGCGCGCGAGCCTCGCGACCGGTTTCGGTCCGCGGCACACCGTGGTGGCGCCGCGCAACGCGTCGAGCGTCGCGTCGAGACGGCCGAGCCGTTCCGCCTCGGTCAGTAGCGCGTTTGCGCCCACGCCCGTCAGGAAGACCACGGCCGCGAAGCCACCGGCGTCCAGCGTGTCGCAGAACGCCGCCACTTCCGACGTGGCCTCGAGCGGGTGCTCGCGGAGCGCCGGCGCGCGAACGACCTCCGCGCCGGCACGCTCCATCAGCGACACAAGCGTGTCGGTGAGCCGCGCTTCCAGCACGGCAACACGTCGACCAGCGAGCGGTGCGGTTGCGGAGTCAGACATACGTGAACAACCCTTGCGATGATACATCGTCAAGAACGCAACGCAAGGTGGCCGGCGCTCGATGCGGGGCGCAGGTCTATCCGAGCGTGGGCTCGCCTTTGATCTCCGGGTGGTGGTTGGCGACGAACAGATCGTAGATATATGCGCCGATCACCCCACCAATGATCGGTCCCACGATCGGAACCCACCACCAGGCGTTACCTGCCGTGAAAACGTCGGTGCCCCAGCCGGCGATGGCGGTGAAGAGGCGTGGACCGAAGTCACGCGCCGGGTTGATGGCGTAGCCCGTGTTGAAGCCGAAGCACATGCCAATGGCGACGACGAGGAGGCCGATGATGATTGGAATCAACCCCGGGTGCGGCGCTCGGTTGCGATCATCGGTGGCGGCGAGGACACCGATCATGAGCAGCGCTGTGCCGACCACCTGATCGATGAAGCCACCGGGAAACACGCTCACGAAGTCCTGGGGATACGTCGCCCAGATACCAGCCGTTCGGACGGGGCCAGCCACCTGGCGGATGCCGCCGTCGAAATGGTCGAGCGCCTCCGCGTAGGTCATGTAGACGACCGCCGATGCGACGAACGCGCCGAGGAACTGGGCGAGGACGTACGGAATCACCTTGCGCCACGGAAACCCCCGCCGTACCGCGAGCGCCAGCGTGACGGCGGGGTTGATGTGCGCGCCGGAGACGCCGGCCGCCGTGTACACGCCCAGGATGACCGCGAGGCCCCAGGCCAGGTGAATGGAGAGGGGGCTGCCGGCCGTCTCGCGGCTCAGCACTGTCTGCGCAACGACACCCAGGCCAAAGATCATGAGTATGAACGTGCCGAGGAACTCCGCCGACGCTTCCCGTAAGGTGCCCGTGAGCTTCACACGCGTCTCCTTTCATGACCGCACTGCACGCCGAGTCCTTCATGAAATGCTGGTCAGCTAACGTTGGTCGGCACGTAGCGCGCGGCCTTCAGGCCGCGCGACGAGGAGCCTCAAGGCCCCCTCGCTACGTTGATCTGTATTCACCTGCGGCTTGCGGCGAGCTCCTGCGCGGTGACGAATCGAGGCTCGATGTCCACGGGAACATCACCGAGCTTGTCGAGCGCTTTCTGCACGTCGGGACGAACGACACCGTACTCGACGGTGAGTGCCTTCGCCTTCGCGTAGCTTCCTTCGGCCTGCAGCGTCAAGATGTCCGCGGTGAGCGAGCGCACGGCCTCCTTGATCTTCGGGTCGTCGATGACGAACCTGCCATCCGCGGCCAGCGTCACGGCGCCGGCGTCGAGGAACCGGTTGAGTTGAATGGCAACGCCGCGGCCGTGGGCTTCGCTGACGCCGAAGCGGATGGAGCGAAACATCGACGCGAGATATGTGGTGTACATCGTCTGTGCCAGCTCTCCTGGGAGCACCTCGTCGGCAATCAGCGTCTCCAGCGCCCACAGCCCGGACACGTCCGCCTTGGCTTCCTCGATTGTGCTGTACAGCTCCTTGAGCTCTTGACGCACCGTGGTGGTGCGGCCGTCCACGGTAATGTCGTGAGGGCCGAGGCCGTGCATCAACTCGTGCATGAGGATATGCGTGAAGAAGGCATCGAAGGCGACGCGCGGCTGATCCGCCGCCGAGAGCACCACCTTGGCGATCGGCGCGAGCACCTTGGTGAACTTTGCCTGCTGCACGTTCTTCAGCATCACGCGCTTGCTGCCCTTTTCGCGAATGACGCGCTCGTCGTTCGGCAAGTTGAAGGCGGCGGTCTGCACGCCGCGGTTGGCGTCGCCGGCGGTGAAGATCACGTCGACCACACGGATGGGCGCGAGCGCACCCAGCTTGGGATTGCGGTACCGGGGCTCGATGGGCAGCCGATCTTCGAGTGACTGCAGGCGCGCGCCGAGCGTAGCGAGCTTTTTGCTCTCCGCTTCGTCACGCACGGTGACGAATGCCTCGAACGCCGCCTTGTAGTTGAACCACTCGTCCTCGTACACCTCGTACGGGCCAATCACCGGCTCGATGGAGGCATCGATTTCCATCCAGGCGACGTCGCTCTCGTAATAGTCGTTCGAGCTGAACGCCTTCGCCCGCGTCTCGAGATATCGTCGGAGGGAAGGCTCGCCCGTCGCCTTGGCGGCATCGCGCAGATGCTCGGCCGCCGCTTGGAGCTGGCCCTGATACGCCATGCTGTACGGCACCAGTTGAAACGACTCGTCGGGGGCCCGCCGTATGATCGTGAAGAAGCCGGTTGCGGCTCCGCGCTCCGACGCCGGAAGCGAGGCAATCCAGCGCTCGACCTCGTCGCGTGTGGCATCGGCAGGGTAGAAGCCCGCACCATCCGGTTTGGCGCCAACCCCTGGAAGGAACGGCTGGTCGTCATCGAGCCGCGACCAGGGACCCTTGTTGATGAGGAAGTAGTGCAGGCGTGCTCGTCCGAGCGGCGACTGATCGCTCGCCAACTGGACGAGCCGCGTCGGGTTGGCCGCGGAGACTTGACCGAGGAAGATGCCGTCCATGATGCGGGCGGCTTCCACGAGATGGCCGAGCGCCTCCCGCGCGCTCGGCGGGAGGCCGGACAGGTCGACGACCAGGTCCACCGGCGCGAAACGTGCGGCCATGCGCGTCAGGTCGGCTGCGGTCTCGTCGGTTCCGGCGCCGCCGTCCTGCGCGCCGGTGGTGCCGGTGCCGGCGAGGATGTGCCCCGCGGATCCGGTGAGCGCCGCGGTCGCCACGAGCGGGAGTAGTGCTTTGCGCGTCATACGCTGGATGATAAGCTAATCGTTTGGAGTTCGGCCAACCAGCCAAAGAACTCCGCTCTACTCTCGCTACCACTCACGTGGAGGCACCCGGGCGGAGCTCTTTGGCTGGTTGACCAGCGCTGGTTTGGCGCGCTCCGCGCGCCGGACCGCCCTGCGGGCGTACAGCGAGGACAAGACGCACATCAGGGGCCGCATCGCGGTCCAGAGGAGAGCAGTGAGAAACGTCGCCCAGGACACCGCCGACTACACCGCGATCGAAACGCGCGAGTGGGTCGATTCGTTGGATTACGTCATCGAGAACAGCGGTCCGGCCCGCGCGGCCGAGCTCATCGAAACGCTCCGGGGGCACGCCCGGGCGCGCGGAGTAAAGCTGCCGTTCACGGCCGACACGCCCTACATCAATACCATTCTCCCCGAGCAGCAGCTGGCGATGCCCGGCAGCCGGACCGTCGAGCGCCGCATCAAGAGTCTCGTTCGGTGGAACGCGCTCGTGATGGTCGTGCGGGCCAACAAGCTGGAGGATGGCATCGGTGGCCACATCTCGACGTATGCGTCGGCCGCCACGCTCTACGAGGTTGGCTTCAATCACTTCTTTCGCGGTCGCGACAACGGCGGCGGCGATTTCGTGTACTTCCAGGGCCACGCGTCACCGGGAATTTACGCGCGCGCCTTTCTCGAGGGGCGCCTGAGCGAGCAGCAGCTGGAGAACTTCAGGCGCGAGCTGAAGTCGGGCGGCGGGCTCTCGTCGTATCCGCACCCGTGGCTGATGCCGGACTTCTGGGAAGCGCCGACGGTCTCCATGGGCCTGTCGCCCATCATGGCCATCTATCAGGCGCGCTTCAATCGCTATCTCGAGGATCGCGGCTTGAAGCCGAAGGCCGACGGGAAGGTCTGGGCGTTTCTCGGCGACGGCGAGTGTGACGAGCCGGAGACGCTCGGCGCGATCTCGCTCGCCGCGCGTGAAAAGCTCGACAACCTGATCTTCGTCATCAACTGCAACCTGCAGCGCCTCGACGGCCCGGTCCGCGGCAACGGCCAGATCATCCAGGAGCTGGAGCGGGTCTTCCGCGGCGCCGGCTGGAACGTCATCAAGGTGCTCTGGGGGCGGGACTGGGACGCGCTGCTCGCCAAGGACAAGGAGGGCGCGCTCGTCAAGCGGATGGGCGAGGTCATCGACGGCGAGTACCAGAAATACTCGGTCAAACCCGGCAGCTACATTCGACAGCATTTCTTCGGCAAGGACCCGCGGTTGGTCGAGATGGTGAAGCACCTCTCGGACGAGGAGCTGAGCAAGCTTCGGCTCGGCGGGCACGATCCAGAGAAGGTCTATGCGGCCTACGGGGCCGCGGTGCAGCACAAGGGGGCGCCGACCGTCATCCTGGCGCGCACGATCAAGGGCTACGGCCTCGGCGAGAGCGGTGAGGGGAAGAACATCACGCACCAGCAGAAGAAGCTGAACGAAGCCGAGGTGCGCGAGTTCCGCTCCCGGTTCGGCATCCCCATCTCCGATGCCGAGATCGCGAAGATGCCCTTCTACCGGCCGCCCGGCGACAGCCCGGACATGGAGTACCTGCACGAGCGCCGCAAGTCGCTTGGCGGCTACGTGCCCACGCGCAAGGTGCGCGCCACGCCGCTCGCCTGCGAGTTCGGCGATCTGTTCCAGGAGTTCAACGCGGGCACCGGCGAGCGCAGCGCCTCGACGACGATGGTGTTCGTGCGACTGCTGGCGAAGCTGCTGCGCCACCCGGAAATCGGCAAGCTCGTCGTGCCGATCGTCCCAGACGAGGCGCGCACGTTCGGGATGGAGGCGCTCTTCCGGCAGGTCGGCATCTACTCGCACGTCGGCCAGCTCTACGAGCCGGTCGACAGCGATACGCTGCTCTACTACAAGGAAGCCACCAACGGGCAGATCCTCGAGGAGGGCATCACCGAAGCAGGATCGATGTCTTCGTTCATCGCGGCCGGCACGGCTTACGCGACGCACGGCATCAACACGATTCCCTTCTTCATCTACTATTCGATGTTCGGCTTCCAGCGCATCGGCGATCTCATCTGGGCCGCGGCCGACATGCGCGTGCGCGGCTTCCTGCTCGGTGGCACGTCCGGCAGGACGACGCTCGCGGGTGAGGGCCTGCAGCACCAGGACGGCCACAGCCATCTCATCGCATCCGGTGTGCCCACCTGCCAGGCCTACGACCCCGCCTTCGCCTATGAGATTGCCACCATCGTCGAAGACGGCATCCGGCGCATGTACGGCGAGCAGGAGAACGTTTTCTACTACCTGACCGTGATGAACGAGCCGTACCCGCAGCCGGCGATGCCCGAGAACTGCCGCGACGGCATCCTCAAGGGGATGTACCGCCTCCGCGCGCCCGAGAGGAAGCCAGAGAAGAAGAAGCCGAAGCACAACGCGCAGCTGTTCGGCAGCGGCGCGATTCTGCCCGAGGTGATCAAGGCCGCCCAGCTCCTGGAGGACAAATACGACGTGGCGGCCGACGTCTGGAG
>JBOGIN010000199.1:0-3891 GCA_050742275.1 Vicinamibacteraceae bacterium | reverse complement strand
GGCCCTGGGCCGCCTAAAGGCGGCCCCCACGATTGTCCTTCTGCATGCCGTCACGGTTTCGACCACAGAAAACGCAGCAGGCGGTAGCGGAAGAGGCGGGACACCGTGAACCAAGTCAGGCTCCAGCCTTCGCGTGACAGCCACCACGTCCACGCATGCCAGTGACCGATCGATCGCGCGTGACAGTCGTAGATTGCGAGGCGTCGCCCGATCCAGGCACGCCGGGCCGTGAGGTGCGCGCGGATGCCTTCGAAGTCGGACATCACGAGGACGACGCTCGAGAATCCGTGGCGCTCGAGGATCGCCAGCGAGAGCTCCACGTTCTGCGCGGTGTTGGTCGCGCGGTTCTCGACCAAGATTCGATTCGCGGCGACGCCGCCCGCCAGCAATCGCATGCGCAGCCACTCGGCCTCGGTCATCGGCTGGCTCTTCATCCGCGGCGCGCCGCTGACGATGAAATGGCGGACCAGCCGGTGTCGGTCGAGCCAGAGCGCCATCTCGACGCGACTCGCCGCTTTCCACGGCACACCGGTTCCAAACACGAGCGCGGCGTCGACGGGGGACCGAGGAATACGTCGGCGGTCGATGAATCGTCCGAGGCCGATCGCGAGAGCGGGCGGTAGCGCGAGAAGGAGGAGGAAGCGGAGATCCAAGCGGTAATCCTGGCAGGTAAACGCGTCGCTCTTCGAGTGTCGTGTAGACAGGATAATCTATGTCTTGTCGCCGGACGCATCGGCTGCGAAGCCTGTGCGCCCGAATCGCTGCCTTTGCAAGCCAAGGCAGCTTCTTGAAGCCACGGTCCCATGCAGACTGCCTCATGATCAGACGCAATCCCACGCGGCGCTCATTCCTGAAGACATCAACCGCACTCGCGGGGACCCCCTTGCTGTCGCCTTTCTTGCGCCAGACGGGACCGGGCGAAGTCGCCGCGCCCCTTATCGCCTACGTCGGGACCTTCAGCTCGCCCCTGCGCGACACATTGCCGACCCAGGTGGATCTCCCCCCCGGGAATGGCCGCGGCATCCATCTCTTCCGCGTCGATCGCGCCACCGGCGCCATGACGCCCATCGGCATCGTCGAAATGGGCACGAGCCCGAGCTGCCTCGTCCTCGATGCCGCCGGAACCCGCCTCTATTCCGCCAATGAGACCGATCGGGTCGGCGACGACAAGCAGGGCACCGTCAGCGCGTTCGCCGTCAATCGCCGCGACGGAACGCTGGAGCGTCTCAACACGGTGCGCTCCGGCGGCGCCGGCCCCACCTACGTCAGCGTGCATCCGGGCGGAGGTCATCTGCTGGTGGCCAACTACTTTGGCGGTTCGGTCGCGGTGCTCCCGATCCTGGCTGACGGCCGGCTGGGCGACCCTTCGGACGTCAAGGTCGATGCGGGCACCGTCGGCCCCACCCGAGCGACCAACGCGCCGCCAGGCAGCTTTGCCGTCAGCGGTCACGATCGGACTCACGCGCACATGATCCAGGCGGATCCCTCCGGGCGTTTCGTGCTTCACGTAGACCTGGGCCTCGACAAGATCTTCGTCTGGAGGTTCGACGGGCGCCAGGGCGTGCTGACGCCGAACAACCCACCGTCGGTCTCGCTTCCTCCTGGAGACGGCCCCCGGCATTTCCATTTCCACCCCAATGGCCGCTGGTTCTACTCGATCCAGGAGGAAGGCAGCACGGTGGCGCTCTTCGATTACGACTCCGCGTCGGGGCGCCTGTCGGCGCGGCAGACGATCTCCACGTTGCCGCGCGGCTTTGCCGGCACCAATTTCTGCTCCGAGATCCTGGTGTCCACCGACGGGCGGCACGTCTACGCGGGCAACCGTCTGCACGATAGCATCGCGATCCTCTCCATAGGCCCCGACGGCCGCCTGACGTTCGTTGGCGAAGAATGGACGCGCGGAGACTATCCTCGCAGCTTTGCCTTCGACTCGACGGGCCGGTTCCTTTACTGCTGCAACCAGCGCGCCGACGCCGTGAGCGTCTTCCGCGTGGATCGCGCGACCGGCGCCCTCTCCTTCACCGGCCACTACGCCCCTGTCGGCAACCCTTCGGCGATCGTCTTCCTCGACCTCGCATAGCGGCCCTTCACGGCGTGCTGAATCTCCTGTCCGACTGTCTTCGTCCGGACGTTGCTTCTTTCTGTTGGGGATCCCACAAGAACTGTGATACCGTCTTGTGGGAATCCCAACAATCACCATGTCGCCAAAGAGAGACGTCTGGCAGGGGACCCTAGCGTTGATGGTGTTGAAGACCCTCGACGTGCGCGGGCCCCAGCACGGCTACGGCATCGCCCGGCGCATCGAGCAGATCAGCGGTGAGCTCCTGGCGGTGAATCACGGCACGTTGTATCCGGTCCTTGCGAAGCTCGAGCAAGAGGGATGCATCGCCACCGAGTGGGGCGCCTCAGAAAACAACCGTCGCGCGAAGTTCTATCGCATCACGAAAGCGGGCCGACGACAGCTCGAGTCAGCGAGACAACACTGGGAGCAGACAACTGACATCATTGCGAAGTTCTTCGCATTGAAAGCGGGGACGTGATGAGACCTGTGCGTCGACTGTGGCGTCGCCTGTGCGAAACCCTGATCCAGTCCCCGCGAGACGATGAGCTCGGGGAGGAAATCGAGCTGCACATCCGAATGCTGAGAGAGGAGAACATTCGTGCAGGCATGGAGCCCGATGAGGCACGCCGTGCGGCGGTTCTGAGATTCGGCAGCGTCGAGTCCACGAAGGAACAATGGCGCGACCAGCGCCGGTTGCCACTCATGGAAACCATCATCCGTGACCTGCACCACGCGTGGCGGACGCTTCGACGCAACCCTGGCTTCGCGTTTGTGACCATCGTCACACTGGCGCTGGGCATCGGGGCCACGGTGGCGATCTTCACCGTGCTCGAGGGCGTCCTCCTCCGACCTCTCCCGTACGATCATCCGGAGCGTATCGTGCGGCTGTGGGAGAGCAGTCCGGAACGGGGCCTGGAGCGGTTCGAGGTGCTCGCCGGAAGCTTTCTCGACTGGCGCGAGCGCGGCACCGCGTTCGAGGCGCTCGCCATCTATCGAACGACTCGTACCATCGTCACCGCTCGCGGCTCGACGGAGCGGCTGCAGACGACGTTCGGCTCGCCTGCGCTCTTTGGCGTCTTCGGCGTGAGCCCCGTCCTCGGCCGCGGGTTCCTTCCCGAGGAGGGGCGGCCGTCGAGTGGCCGGGATCCACACGATTACTTGGGGCGCTCCGAGGTCGTGATCAGCCATGGACTGTGGCAGCGGAAGTTCGCGGGTGCTCCCGACGTCATCGGCGAGGTTGTGACGTTCAACGACGTCAGCGATCTCACGATCGTCGGCGTGATGCCCGCGGGCTTCGACTTCCCAGCCGGCACGGAGATCTGGGGTGAGGACATCCTCACGCGCGGGATGGGGCGGGGCGACCGGTCGTTCGATGCGATCGGCCGGCTGAAACCCGGCGTGTCCATCGACCTGGCGCGCGCGGAGCTGCGCACGATCGCGCGGCAGTCGGCGGCTGACCATCCAGACACGAACGCGGGCTGGACTGCCGTCATGGAGCCTCTGACGGAGGTGGTCGTCGGCGACGTGCGCCCGGCGCTCATTGCGCTCGTTGCGGCGGTCGCATGCCTGCTCCTGATTGCGTGCGCGAACGTCGCGAGCGTGGTACTTGCGCGCTCGGACGCGCGCCGGCACGAGTTGGCGGTCCGGCGCGCGTTGGGTGCGACGCGCGGCCGCCTCGTTCGATCGTCGCTCGCAGAAGGGTTGCTCACGACGCTCGCGGCGGGCGCGCTCGGCGTCCTCCTTGCGACCGTGCTGCTCGACATCGCGCTGGCGTGGGCGCCGCCGGAGATTCCGCGGCTTCGGGAGGTTGGCATCAACCTACGGATCCT
>JBOGIN010000198.1:0-3579 GCA_050742275.1 Vicinamibacteraceae bacterium | reverse complement strand
GTACCCGGTCCATTTTTCGGGAGGGTTACAACAATGCGCGCTTTGCTCCTCTGTCTATCCTTCGTAGGGCTGCTTTTCGCCGTCCCCGCGGCGGCGCCGCCACCCTCGGCCGAGGCGGAAGTGCGTGCGATCTGGGTCGACTCGTTCAACCCTGGCCTGCGCAGCCCCGAGGAGATCGATGCGCTGATCGCGCGCGTCAGGCGGGCCAACATCAACACGATCGTGGCGCAGGTGCGCCGCAACGCTCAGAGCCTGTATGCCATCTCCCTCGAGGGCTGGGCCGAGAACTACGTCCCGCCACCCGGGTTCGACCCGCTGCAAGACCTCATCGAGAAGGCACATGCGCGGGGAATCGAGGTGCACGCCTGGGTGAACGTCGGACCGATATACAGCGGCCACCCCACCATCGCCACCGCGGCTTGGCCCTGCATGCTGCCGTGCGATCCGAGCCACGTCTTCAATCGGCACGGATGGGGACAACCCGACGATGAGTACTGGCTGACTCGCTCGCATCCGTCGCACACGGCGGGCACGCACGCAGACTTCCCGGGCGAGCGACTCTCGACCGGCTTGTGGTATCTCGACCTCGGTCACCCGGCCGCCGCCGACTACACGATCGACGTGCTGCTGCACGTCATCCGCAACTACAACGTCGATGGCCTACACCTCGACTTCATTCGCTATCCCGAGATGCCCATCACCTCTCCGCCTGACGGAGGCCTCTCGTTCGCCACGGGCTACAACCCGGTCAGCGTGCGGCGCTTCAATGCGGCGTTCGCGCGTCCGGAGGGCTCCCTCCCGGACCCCTGGAACGCGAGTTGGAGCCAGTGGCGTCGTGATCAGGTGAGCGCGTTCGTGCGCCGCCTCTATCTGGAGACGTTGTCGCTTCGGCCGCGGGTGACGCTGTCGGCGTCGCTCATCGCGTTCTTTCGCGGTCCCAACACTGAAGAGCCGCGCACCTTCCAGCAGACCGAGCCCTATTACCGCGTCTTCCAGGACTGGAACGGCTGGATGGAGGAAGGCATGCTCGACCTCGGCATGCCCATGATCTACAAGAGCCAGCACATCGCGTCTCACCTGGTGCAGTTCCGGGAATGGATTGAGTTCACCAAGACGGCGCAGTACGGCCGCCACGGCACGATCGGACTCGGCGCGTTCTTGAACTCGCTGGAGAACACGCTGGCGCAGATGGCAGAAGGGCGCGCGCCGGCGCTGACCGGCGAACGCAGCCGTGGCTTCAATCTCTTCAGCTACAACGCCACGAATCAGGCAACGCCGGACACGCCGCTCAGGCCGCAGGACGAGCTCTTTCGCGCGTTGAGCGAGGATGGCGCGTATGCGGCAGAGGCGCCCTTTCGCGATCGAGCGCGGACGCCGACGATGGCCTGGAAGACGCGCCCGCGCCGAGGCCACCTGCTGGCGCGGATTATCGGCGCAGACTCCCTGCCGGCCGACGGGGCGCGGGTGACGATCCGGAGGTTCGGCGGATCGCCAGACGAGAAGGTCGTGCAGTACGCCGATGGCAACGGCTTCGTCGGCGGCATCGCCCTCGTTCCCGGGGCCTACTGGCTGATCGTCGAAGTAGCTGGCGCGCCGCGCCAACGGATCACGGTGCGAAGGCTCGTGGTTCCTGGAAGGGTCACCAGAGTGACGGTGACCCTGGATCATCAGATGACCGGGCCAATCGCGCGAGACTCGAGGATTCTTGCCGCGCAAGAGCGCACCGACCACCTCGAAGGCGCGTCACCGCTCGAGGAGTGGCGCACGCACGAACCGCTGGCGGACGACGTGGCCGCTGAGAACGCCGTGCTCCCGCGGCCATGAACGGCGAGGGCCCCTCTCCGTTTATGGAGCTGTGCTAGTCAAGACTGAAGTGCGTACACATGACCGCGCGTCCTGACAATCAACATGTCGCCGGTGATCGCGGGCGTCGCCAGACACATCTCCGGCATGTCGTTTCTCGCGAGCAGCTCGAACGTCTTGCCGGCGCGCGCCACGTACACGACGCCATCCTCGCTCGTGAAATAGAGCCGCCCGGCGGCGGCAACGGGTGAGGCGCTGAAGCCGCCCGCATCCCTGGCAATCCGCCGCTGGTAGAGGCGCTCACCGCTCTTGACCTCGTACGCCGCCAGGACGCCGTTGTCGCCGACGATGTAAAGGATGTCTTGATAGACGAGAGGCGTCGTTGTGTACGTTGAGCCGCGCTCCAGTTTCCACACGACCTCGCCCGTGGCGGCCTGAATGCCGAAAATGGGCTGCCCGCCAAGTGGCCAGCCACCGGTCACGATGATGAGGTCGCCAGCAATCACGGGCGTCACGACCTTGACCTCGGCGTCGGCGGCAACCCGCCACAGCTCCCTGCCCGTCGCGGGATCGTGTCCGCGGATGAAACGTGGTGAGTTGGTGATGAGCCTGGGCTCGGCGCCGGGATGCACGACGGGTGTGCTCCAGGCCGGCAGCTCGTCGCGGCCGACTCGCCACAGTTCCTTGCCCGTCTCGACATCGAACGCCGCGACGAACGAGTCCGTCTGACGGTCGTTCTGCACGATCACATGCCCATCGTGAATGATCGGAGAGCTCGCCGGTCCCCATTGGTCGGTCGGATCCTCGACAAGCCCGACATCGAGGGCGCCGAGATCCTGTTTCCACAGTAGGCGACCGTCGAAGTCGTATGCGTAGAGCCCCTGCGATCCCATCATGGCAACCACATGAACCCCGTCGGTTGCCGGCGTTGCGGACGCGTGCGTGGTCTTCGGGTGCCGCTTGATTCGTGGGATGCCTTGGTGGGCCGTCCGTTCCCACAGCACGCGGCCGTTCCTCCGGTCGAGACAGTAGAGCCGCCAGGCGTGCGGTGTGTCGTTGTCGGTGACTGGAGCCTCGAGCGGATTGCCGGTCGCTGCGGGCTTCGCATTGCCCGCCGGCGTCGCT
Organism: Vicinamibacteraceae bacterium; assembly: GCA_050742275.1. GTDB lineage: Bacteria > Acidobacteriota > Vicinamibacteria > Vicinamibacterales > Vicinamibacteraceae > WHTT01. The sequence goes on along the minus strand of JBOGIN010000198.1, from coordinate 651 downwards.
GGACGCGCTGGCTCGTCGACCATGACAGCGCTCGTCACGAACACCCGATCGCCCCACACGATCGGGCTCGAATGACCGAGCCCTGGGATCGGCGTCGACCAGGCGACGTTCTGCCCATCCTCGATGTTCCATGTCGCTGGCGGGTTACCTGTGTCAGCGACGCCGGTGGCGTCGATGCCACGGAACGACGGCCAGCGGGGCTCCGGCGCGAGCTGGGCGAGCGGCGCCGTCACCATCGTGCCGAACAGATATGCAATAACCAGCACCTGCAATGGTCGTTTCATCGCCTCGATCCCCTCGTTCTTACGCCCGACCTGAAGGTCGGGCCTACTACACGTGATTTGGAGGATAGACGGCGGGGCGTGAACCACGGACGCCTGTGTCGCAGAATGGAGCCTGCCGGCGTGAGTCGTCTCGGACGGGCCGCGAACCGCGTTGCGCACGCTTCAACGGCGCATGGCCGTGAAGAACGCGTCTCGAAACGTGCGGCTGAGGGTGAGCTCTGCACCGTCGGTCAAGCGGAGGAGGTAGTCGCCGTGGAACAGCGGATTCAGTCCCCGTACGGCCTCCTTGCAGACCAGCATCGAGCGATGGATGCGGACGAACCGCGCGGGATCGAGCTGACGAGCGAGATTCTGGATTGTCTCCCGC
>JBOGIN010000197.1:0-4349 GCA_050742275.1 Vicinamibacteraceae bacterium | reverse complement strand
GGCCCATAGGGCCCGAACGCGCGCCGTTATGGGCCGCCTAAAGGCGGCCCCTACTTGAAGTCTTCACAGGCTCTTCAGGCCCCGCGGGAAGGCCTGAGCTTCTCGTCGTGCCATTCAGGGGCCAGCGGACGATGAAGCGATGCCGAACGCGCTTCGCAGCCGTTCGATGCTCCGCGGGACCGCCGTCTCCGGATCCTCCTTGCCCTCGAATTCCAGCGCGACGTAGCCGGCGTAGTCGACTTCGGCGAGGATCTGCGCCACCCGGTCGTAGTCGAGATCGAGCGAGTACCATTCGCCGCCGCCATCGTAGGTCTTCGCCTGCACGAAGACGGTCCTCGGCGCGATCATTTTCAGCTTCTCGTACGGTTCCTCCAAGAAGTTGCCAGTATCCATCAAAGCGCCGAGCCACGGCGATTCGATGGCATCGAGGATCCGCAACTGCCCTTCAGGCGTGCGGGCGAGCCCCCAGTGGTTCTCGAGCGCGAGCAAGACGCCGCTTTCCTCCGCCTTCGGCAGCACCTTCTCGATGCTGTCGATGCACCACTTGAAGCCTTCGTCTTCCGTGTGGCCGGGCAGCACCGGCTCGATGCCACGCGCCTTCATCAGGTCGTCGAACGACTTCGTGGTATTCCAGCGGCCCGTGTTCAACCGCATACACGGAATGCCCATCTGCCCGCAGATCTCGATGCACTTGATCGTGTGATCGATGTCCTTCTTCCTGGCGGCCGGGTCCGGATCGACGAAGTCCTGATGAATCGACAGGCTGACCAGCGCCACACCATTGATGAAGGCGTGCCGCTTCAGCTTGTTGAGATACGCGGGATCCTCCCCGGACATCTGGCGATGCAGCACATCCACGCCTTCGACACCGAGCGCGGCCGCCTTGTCGATGACCGTCTCAATTGGCACCTTCTCGGTGCGGAAGTGCCAATACGAATACGTGGACAGCGCGAGCTTCACGCGCCGGCTCGACGCGCGCGCCGCCGCGGTCTGGGCGGCCGCACGCGTGGAGAACGCCGCGGCAGCGTTTGCGCAACCGGCCGCGGCGAGAAACTGACGCCTCGATCGGAACATGTATACACCTCACCGCTGTACGGCGCTCGTCGGATATCCGGCCTGACGCCGTCGGCGCCTGCGCGCCGTCGTCGATTCTAGTCGGAAAACGCCCGCGACCGGGTACGCTTCGGCGCGGAAGCGAGTAGACTGTGCGACATGAAGAAGACTGCCACCACACTCTGCCTTGCGGCATTCGTGGCGCTCGCAGGCTTGGCGGCCTCGGCCCAGCAGGCCGATGACGAGGGCTGGATACCACTCTTCGACGGCAAGACCCTCGACGGCTGGAAGGTCGGCGAGAACGCGGACACCTTCACGGTCGCCGACGGCGCGATCATCGTCGATGGCCCGCGCGCGCATCTGTTCTACGTCGGCCCCGTGGAGCAGCACGACTTCGAGAACTTCGAGCTCAAAGCCGACGTGATGACCACACCCGGCTCGAACTCAGGGATGTACTTTCATACGGCCTACCAGGACGAGGGCTGGCCGAAGGCAGGCTTCGAGATCCAGGTCAACAACAGCCACAAGGACCCCAAGCGCACGGGTAGCCTCTACAACATCCAGGACAACTACGAGGCGCCGGCCAAGGACAACGAATGGTTCACGCAGCACATCATCGTGCGAGACAACCGCGTGGTGGTGCAGGTGAACGGCAAGGAGGTTACCAACTACACGATGCCGGCATCGAATGGGGCGTCTGGTGAGCCTGGCCGCACGCTGTCGCGAGGCACGTTTGCCCTGCAGGGACATGATCCAGACAGCAAGGTGCTCTACAAGAACATCATGGTCAAGCCGCTGCCGTGAGCGCCCTCACAGCAGTAGTCGCCGGTGAACCCGTGCTCCCCCCTGGGTCTCGGCGGTTGCATGCGAAATCGAGCGCGACAACGCACCTCCATGGCGGCGGTGCTGCTGATCCTGTTTGCGCTCGCGATCCCCAGTTGTCGAACCTTCCGCCCCCACGAGCCGGGGCCACCTCGTCTGGCGAGCTACGAGCCGACGCTGATCCTGCTGTCGTTCGACGGTTGGCGCTGGGACTACCACACCAAGGCGCCGACGCCGAACCTGCAGCGGCTCATGACGCGGGGAACACACGTGGAGCGTTTGATTCCGGTGTTCCCCACCAAGACCTTCCCCAACCACTACACGATCGTCACTGGGCTCTATCCGGAGCACCACGGCATCGTGGCCAACAACATGCGCGACCCGGCGACGGGGCGCTCGTTCAGTCTCAGGGACCGCGACGCCGTCGAGGACGCGCGGTGGTGGAGCGGCGAGCCGATCTGGGTAACCGCCCAGCGACAGGGACAACGCGCCGCAACCATGTTCTGGCCGGGATCCGAAGCTCCCATCGGCGGTCTGCGGCCGCGCTATTGGAAGCGATTCGAGGCGGCGCTTCCCAACCAAGCGCGTGTCGATCAGATCCTCGCCTGGTTGGACCTGCCCGAATCGGAGCGCCCGACGTTCATTGCCGGCTACTTCAGCGACACGGACGAGGCCGGACATCGCACTGGCCCGAATTCGCCGGAGATCCGCGCGGCCATCGTCACGCTCGACCGCGTCCTGGGACGTCTGCTCGATGGTCTCGAAGCGCGGCGGCTCCTCGACATCGTCAATGTCGCTGTGGTCTCCGATCACGGTATGGCGGAAGTGCGCTCCGACCGTCTCATTGCGCTCGACGCGTATCTGGATCTGAACAGCGTCGAAATCGTCGATGTGGGTCCGAACCTTGCCCTGGCGCCACTAACCGTGAGCGTGGATGACGTCTATCGCCGTCTGGCGAACGCTCATCAGCACTTGCGCGTTTTTCGGCGGGAAGAAACACCGGCACACTGGCACTATCGCGACAATCCTCGCATCCCACCGATCGTGGGAGTCGTCGACGAAGGCTGGGAGCTCCTCCCGACGCTCCCTCGCCCACGGCCGGCACAACCGGTGACGTTCGGCAGTCACGGCTACGATCCGGCGGTCGTGTCCATGCACGCGATTGTCGTGGCGGCCGGGCCCTCGTTCCGGCGCGGCGCGACGATTGCGTCGTTGGAAAGCGTGCACCTGTACACCGCGCTTACCGCGGCGATCGGCCTGCGGCCCGCTTCCAATGACGGCGATCCGGTTGTCGCGCGAGGGCTGCTTGCCGCGAAACCTTCCCGCGAATGACCGCCACGTGCTGCACTTGCATTCGGCCGAGGGTTCCGTGGCATGATGGCTCCGTGTCATTTTCGTGGCTCAAATCCTATAGCAGGCGCTGGCGCGGCCCGACTGACGCCGAACGCAGCGCGAGCGCATCCCGCGACCAATTCCGAGCGGCCGTGCAAGAGGGGCTCGCGGGCGACCGCGAGACGCTCGAGCGACTACTGCAAATGCCGGCCGCCCTCGGGATTGCGGAGGAGGAGGTCGAATTGGAGATCGAGATGGTGCAAGGCGCCCTCGATCGACTCGCGCTCGAGGAACGCCTTTTGCGGGACGGGTTGCCCGTCCTCGAGCATCAACACAAGGCGCTCGGCGCCGACCGGTGCCACTTTCTCTGCTCGGCGTTTACGGTAGACGAGGCTGGGCATCGCCCCGGACGGCTGTTTCTGACGCATCGCCGCCTGATATTCCTGGCGTCGCCGCTGTTCGCGCTGCCGTGGAGCGCCGCCACCTCGATAGACGATGAAGACCGGAACATCGTCGTGAGCACGGTCACGCGGGGCGTCACGTATCGCTTCCACTGCAATTCGTTCTCGGATGCCCGCTGCGGCGTCTTGATCGCGCGGACCTTGATGAGACAGGCGAAGCCGGGCCTGCAAGCGGAGCGACGATGAAGCTGCGAGTCGTGTGCAAGTCGAAGATCCACCGTGCGGTGGTCACGGGCGCCGATCTGAGCTACGTGGGAAGCATTGGTATCGATCGCGCGTTGATGCGGCTGACCGATATCGCGCCCGGAGAGCAGGTGGCGGTCTGGAATGTCAACAACGGCCAGCGTATCGAGACCTACGCGATCGAGCTGCCGGAAGACTCCGGAGACGTGGTCGTCAACGGCGCCGCTGCGCGCCACTTCCAGCCTGGAGACGCCGTGATCATCGTCGCGTTCTGTCTCACCGACGAGCCGGTGACGCCACGAATGATCAGCGTGGATGAGAAGAACAGGTTCGTCGACTATGTAGGGGTGGGTCCAGCGCCCGTGACGTAATCCGGGTGGGCCGTCGCGCCACGGCGTTCCTCCTGGAACGCGCGCCACGCGCGATACCCGCCGGTGAGCGCCATCGCGTCGAATCCCAACGCGCCGAGCTCGCGCGCCACACGGGCGCTCGTGGCTT
>JBOGIN010000196.1:0-6243 GCA_050742275.1 Vicinamibacteraceae bacterium | reverse complement strand
CGCGTGCGGTCCGGCGCCTCCGAGATGAACCGCAACTCGACCTCGCTCGTCTTCTCGGGGTCGGTCTCGATCTGCCACCGCGGGTTGATATCCCAACCGATGACGACCCGCGTCGGCGGCTCGTAGGCAAGCACACGCGCCCAGTGGCACTCGCTGCCGTCCGTGCCACGGTCGTAGATATGGCCGCCCACCCGCGGCTCGAACACGCGCTCGGCGATGTCTACCGGAAGGATGTCGTACTCCTTCGGGAACCAGCTCCCGATGCCTTCCGTGAAGACGGTAAACGCCTGCGCGATCGGCGTCTCGACGACGACCTCCGCGCGCACTGCGGTGGCCTGTGCCTGCCTGCTCATGTGATCCCCTCTCCTGGCGTTTATCTCGGTAAGCAACAACGCACGGTAAGAATAGTCTTACCGTTACCCAGATGTCAAACCCCTCACGCCATGAGCTGCGTCAGCACCTTGCGATCGACCTCCACGCTCAACCCCGGCGTCTCGGGCAGCGTCAGGAAGCCCTTCTCGATCCGCAGCGGCTCCCGCAACAGATGATACCGGTCGCGCAGCGCGTGCTCCTCGCAGTTGTACTCCTGCTCGTACAGACACATGGGCTCGGACACCCAGAAGTGATACGAGGCCGCCGTGCAGATCGTCGGCTGCGTATTGTGCGTGACCACCGGCCGATTGAAGATGCCACCCAGCACGCCGATCTTTCGAATCTCGGTGAGACCGCCGCATTTGGAGACGTCCGGCTGGATGATCCCGATGTTGCCCTGCACGATGAGATCGCGATGTTGAAAACGCGTGCAGCTCTCCTCGCCCGCCGCAATCGGGATCTGCAACGCCTCGCAGAGCTTCGCGTAGCCGCGGTAATCCTCCGGCGCGATCGGCTCCTCGAACATCCAGACACCCATCTCTTCCAGCGCGCGGCCGATCTGGATTGCCCGCTGGACCGTGTACGCGTGGTTCGGGTCGACGGACAGCCGAAGGTCCGGGCCGAACTCCGAGCGGATGGCCCGCACGACATCGAGCGTATCGTCCACGCCCTGGTCGAAGGCCCAGAACTCGTACGGATGAATCTTGACCGACGTGAAGCCCTGGTCCACCCATTTCCTCAGGTGAGCGACCTCTTCCTTCGGCGTGCGATGCATGCGCATCGCGCTGGCGTACAACGGCACCTTGTCGCGGACCTTACCGCCCATCAGCGCATGGCAGGGCACGCCGAGCGCCTTGCCCATGATGTCCCACAGCGCGATGTCGACACCCGCCAAGGCAAACATCATGACGCCCTGATGGCCATGCTTGTAGTGATCCTGATACACGCGCTGCCAGATGTGCTCGGTGTCAAATGGGCTGCGGCCGACCGCAATCTCCTTGATCTGCTCTCCGATAATGGCGCTCATCGCCTGGAGGTTGACCGTGGGGCTGCACTCACCCAGACCGGTGACACCGCCATCGGTGAACACCTCGACCAGCAGCTGGCCGGTCTTCAGCACGTACGGCTTGATGTCGGTGATCTTCAGCGTCGGCGCATCCGACGGCTGTGGGGGACCTGCGGCCGGTTGCGGTGAAGCCGATGCCCCTTGTGCGGCAAGGAAACCGGAAGCCGTGCCGGCCGTCGTCCGGAGCCAGGCGCGACGTGTCGTGCCAGATTCGGTCTTGCTGGTCATGATCCCTCCTGTCAAGTCGAGCGCCTGAGAACCCTCTAGGAGCACAGGCGTGTCTCATATCGAGAGACGCTCCTCACGTGGTGAAAATGTGCAATAATCGTTACTTCAACTTCGTTCGTAAGGTCAACGGCGTCCCCGCTACCGCGTTGGAACGGGCGCCTTTCACTGAGGACAGCGTGTCGTATGGCTACAACGTTTCATATCGCGGCGAATGTACCACATGATGGTACGCCCCTCAGGAAGGGAGATGAGGCGGCGCGGACAACATCGATTTACCGGATTCAGGTCCTGGACCGCGTGTTCTCGATTCTCGACGCGCTCGCAGCATCCGAATCCGGTATGGCGCTGAGTGAGCTGACCCGCGGCGTCGGTCTCCACAAAAGCACATTGCACCGCTTGCTTGCCGTGCTCGAAGGACGCCACTACGTTCAGCGAAACGGGCGCAACGGCAGATTCGTGCTCGGCCCCAAGCTCTTGGAGCTGGGCAGCAAGGTGGTGGCCAAGGTCGACATGGTGGAGCGTGCGCGCCCGATCTTGGATCGGCTGGTCACCGAGACGGGGGAAACCGCGCACCTGGGCGTGCTTCGCCAAGGCGATATCGTGTCGATCGCGCATGCCGAGAGCACACGCACGCTGCGCACCCCAGCCACCGTCGGCAAGCGAACCCCGGCCCATTGCACGTCCATTGGCAAGGCCATCCTCGCGTTTTCGCGCGACACCGAGGTGGACCAGTTCATTCGCAGTTATGGGCTCCGTGCGTTCACTCGCAATACGATCACCGATCCGGACGGCTTCCGCGCGATTCTTCGCCGGGCGCGTGACGATGGCTTTGCGTTCGACAACGAGGAGTTCGAAGAAGGGCTCCGCTGCGTAGGCGCGCCGGTGCGGGATCACACCGGTCAGGTCGTGGCCGCGCTCAGCATCACCGGACCGGCAAGCCGGCTCGTCACGACCGGCATCTCCTTCTTGAGCGCCGCTGTCGTGCGAGCCGCTGCCGATCTCTCCAGCACGCTGAGCTTCCGCGGGAGCGGCTCTCGCGATTCGGTTCGCGCCAACGGATCGAGCAGTCTCGAGGAGCGATTCCCAGCGTAGGCGGCTGCCGATCATCAAGCGCCGTTACCCGGATTTGCTCTCGCGTCGCCGCGGCGTCACATCTCGCCGTCATAGTGGTGCCTGCGAGAGCAAGGCGACGCCTCAGCTTCGCGTGAACATCTCGCGCCCAGCCGGGATCCGCGGCCTCATCCTACTCGTCATTTGCTTACAAACGGGACGCGGAAAAGGGGATAGCCCCCTTTTCCGCGTCCCGTTTCAACGACTGTCTGTCCGAGAAGGTACCGGTTCATTTTCTCTGCGCTACGACGTGCTTTTCAGCGGCTGTCGGTCGTGGGCGTCTTGACGGGCGCAGGGTCGGTGTCCCAGAAGTCGAGCGGCGCAAGCAGACGTGCGGTGCATCGCGGTTCCCGCCGATGCCTTGACGTTCCATTCAGTGCCGCGGTATATATGTCGATGCGCTAGGCATACTCGGCTTTACAGGAGATGCCATACATGGCCTGGTGGAAGAGGCTGCTCGACTGGCGTCATCTCGAGGCAGAGCTAGATGCGGAGCTTCGCGATCACATCGAGCGCCAGGTGGCGGATTACGTAGAGCAAGGTATGACCGGGCCGGAGGCGCGACGACGAGCGCACCTGGAGCTGGGCGGCCTGGAGCCGGCGAAGGAGCGCTGCCGTGACGTTCGTGGCACGCGGCTAATCCAGGAGACGTTCCAGGACATCCGATACGGCTGCCGAATCCTTCGGAAGAGCCCCGGCTTCATGAGCGCGGCGGTTCTCTCTCTCGCGCTTGGCATCGGCGCGAACACGGCAATCCTCACCCTCATCGATGCGGTGATGTTGAAGTCCCTGCCAGTTAAGGAGCCCGATCGGTTGCTCGAGCTCCTCACTGACCGCGGCGAGGGCGAGCCGTTCAATGCCTTTTCGTATCAAGCGCTCGTGCATTTTCGTGACCATGCAACGACGCTGGACGGCGTTGTTGCCAGCACGAATGCCAACTTCCTCCTCGTTCTTGACGATGGCCCGCCGGCGATTGCCGCCGGCCAGTATGTGACCGGCAACTTCTTCTCCGTCTTGGGCGTCCCTGCAGTGGCTGGCCGCACCATAGAACCGTCAGATGATCGCCCCGGCGTCCCACTGGTGGTCGTCCTCAGCCATGCCTACTGGCAACGCCGCTTCGGCGCCAATCCAGACATCCTCGGACGCCGCGCAACGCTCGACGATCACCTCTTCACCATCGTCGGCGTCGCGGAACGCGGGTTTCGTTCAACGGTCATCGGCCGAGACGTTGATCTCTGGATTCCTCTGGCAACCGAGCCGCTCCTGCGCCAAGAAAGCTGGACGGCATCAGCCGGCTACAAGTGGCTACAGCTCCTCGGGCGAGTGAAAGCAGGAAGGAATTACGAAGAGGCGCGAGCAGAGCTTCAGACATTGTTTCGGGCCGGGGTCATCGAAGCAGAGCTCGCCGCGTTGCAAGATGATAGGCCGGATCATCCGGCGCGACGCTGGCGCCTGACCGTTGAACCGGCGCGTGGTGGGTTGTCCATGGTGCGCCAGCAGTATGCTGAACCTCACCTGGTGCTGCTTGCCGTCAGCGGCGTCGTTTTGCTCATCGCATGTATGAACGTCGCGAATCTGTTGCTGGCCCGGGCAAGCATGCGCCGGCAGGAGGTCGCCGTCCGATTGTCCCTTGGCGCCGCATGGTCGAGAATCCTGCGTCAACTGCTAACCGAGAGCATCCTGTTGGCCTCGGTAGGAACGGTGCTTGGCGTTGCCTTGGCGTACGCCGGATGTCAGTATCTGCTTACGTTCTTCACCACGAGCCGTACGCCAATAGCGCTCGAGGTCGGGCCCGACCTGCGCGTGCTGGCGTTTGCCGTCTCGCTCGCCGTGGCCACCGGCCTCCTGTTCGGCCTGGCACCCGCGTGGCAGACGACGATCCACGCACACGGCATGTCGCTCATGGCCACCGGTCGCGTGCACGGCAGGCGCGATCGACGTCTCCTGAGCCGCATGCTCATAGGCGGCCAGGTGGCGCTCTCCGTGATCATGCTGTTCTGCGGCGGCCTCTTCCTGCGCTCTTTACACAATCTCCGATCAGTCGATACAGGATTCGATCGCGGTTCCGTCCTGCTCCTGAGCACCGATACGTCGCGCAGCGAGCTCGGGCCCGCGGCACTGCGAACCGCTTTCCGCGAAGCGCTCACCCAACTCGGGACCATACCTGGCGTACGTTCGGTAAGCCTCACCCGGCATACGCCCATCGAAGGTGGTGGGACGATGCTTACGTTTCACGTGGACAATCAGGATGGGATCGTTAGCGAAGCTCGGGATGTCTATGTGCATTCGGTGAGCCCGAGCTACTTTACAACCATGCACACGCCGATTCATTCAGGCCGCGATTTCAATTGGCGAGACACGATCGGCAGCCCCAAGGTCGCTATCATCAACCACGCAATGGCACGTAAGTACTTCGGCGACAGCAGCCCCCTCGGAGAACATCTCACCTTGGACACCACCAGGTATGAGATCGTGGCTGTCGTCGGCGATGCAAAGTACCTCGAGCTTCGCGATGCGGTGCCACCGACGGCATACTTGAGCGCCTTCCAGCAGGATGACGTCTCCGGACAATTCGCTATACGCACGGACGGTCAGTCTCTCGCGCTGGCCACTAGTGCACGTCAGACCATTCACGCGGTGGCACCCGCGGTTGCCATCACAAGCGTAAGGACGCTTGCCGAACAAGTCGATGCCTCGATCGTCCGCGAGCGCTTGCTTGGCGTCTTGTCAGGATTCTTCGCTGCGCTTGGATTGCTGCTCGCTGCCGTCGGTCTCTATGGCGTCATGGCGTACATGGTGACGCGTCGAACGAGTGAGATCGGCATCCGGATGGCGCTCGGCGCGAGGCCATCTCGAATTGCGGCCATGGTCATGCGTGAAGCCTTCGTACTGACTAGCGCGGGAGTTCTGGTAGGCAGTCTGGCGGCACTTCTGCTTTCGCGCAGCCTGGCGAGCCTGCTCTTTGGGTTGACGCCCACCGATCCCCTAACGATGACCGGCGTGGCGCTGCTCATGATGGCAACCGGACTTGCCGCCGCTCACCTTCCCAGTCATCGAGCGGCACGGCTCGATCCTAGCGTGGCGCTACGCGTCGAGTGACCTGACCGCGTGGGTACCTTGACCGACTCCGACAACTTCTCCGGGCTGAAAGCGCACGTGTCATTGAAGAAGCCCTTGGGTCTGGTCAAGAGAAGGCGCGCGCCCCCAACTCTTCAACGCATAGACGAAAGGCCACTGTGCGAGACGAAGAACACCGATGCCCCGGCGCGTGTCAAGAGCCACAAAAGTACTTGACGTGATTTTCGCCGGACGGGCGTTTTGGGTCCGAGTGTCGCCAGAATGGCCTTCTGCAGGTGATCGACGTCAACTACTTTTACACGACCGGCAAATCTAATTGTCGTTGATCATGCAGGCGCTGCGTTTGACCGGGGAGCCGCGTTCATTACCTCGTTCAATCAACTCTCTGA
>JBOGIN010000195.1:0-3187 GCA_050742275.1 Vicinamibacteraceae bacterium | reverse complement strand
CGATTTCCGCGTCAACGACCAGCCGGTCGGCGTGGGTGATAGTGAGGTACGGCTCGATGGCCAATCGACCGTACGCGTGACGGCGCAGGTCGCGGCCAGACTGGGCGAACAGCCAAATGCCGTCGTGCGGCGTACGCCGCTTGCCGAGAAGCCGTATTGGGATCTGGAGCGCGCGCGGGTTGCCAATACGCGGGAGGTCCCGGTCGAGCTGATCGTCAACGGTCAGGCGGTGGCCAGGAAGAACATCCTTGCCGATGGCACGCTGCGCCCCGTGTCGTTCGAAGCGGCAATCGCTGGGAGTAGCTGGGTTGCGCTGCGCATCCTCCCGTCCTCGCACACGAACCCCATCTTCGTGCTCGTCGACGGCAAGCCCATTCGCGCCTCACGCCGGAGTGCGGAGTGGTGCTTGAAGGCGGTGGATCAATGCTGGCGGCAAAAGGCGCCCCAGATCGCGGAGAAGGAGCGAGACGACGCGGCCAAGGCGTACGACCACGCGCGCGAGGTCTATCGGCGAATTCTGGCGGAGAGCGTGACGCAGTAGCGAGGTCATCCCGAGACGGCCTCGAAGGTCGCCGACGCTTACTTCTTCCGCGCGGTGCTCCGGCGTCTCGCCGTGCGCTTTGCTTGCCTCGAGAGGGCGCGGCTCGATGCCGTCTGGCGGCTCTCACGCTTCAGTGCGTTCGAGGCGGCCCGCGAGCGCTTGGCCGACTTGGGCGCCGTTTTCCGCTTGCCCTGGCCTGCTTCGTACGCGAGCTCGGCGCTTCGCCTCGTCCGCTCTTGCGTGGTCCCCTTCTTCGGCGGCTTGAGCGGAACTCCCGCGCGGCGTGCCTTCGATAGACCGATGGCAATTGCCTGCTTGGTGGAGCGGGCGCCGTGCTTCCCACGCCGAACGTGCTCCACCTCTTCGCGGACGAACTCGCCCGCCTGCGTCGTTGGGCTCTTGCCTCGGCGTCTCGCTTGCTTCGCGCGTTCAACCGTCTTCTTTTCCGGCATACGTCACCTCCTCTGCTCCACGCGCACGTCGTGACGACCGTGCCAGCAGACGGCCCTCATGGTGTCCTCGCAGATGTCCCACGGCCGGCGGGTTGGCCTTCGGTGGTGGCGATCTCACCGGCCTCCAACAGTTGCTTCACGCGCCGCAGATCCTCGCGAATCTGTAGCGACGGCTCCTCGCCCGCCAGCCAGCCAATCCACGCACCGGCGCGCCCGGCCGGCGGCGCATATTGAAGCCGCACCCGCAGCTCCGTGCCGCGCCCACCGGGCGCCTGCCGCACGTTCACGGATCCGGCGCTCGAAACGTCGGCATGCTCCAGCGAGCGCCAGCCAATGACCTTGTTCTCGACCTCATTGACGATGGTCGCGTCCCACTCGACGCGGGTGCCCGCTGGCCCTCTGGCCACCCAGTGCGAGCGCGTGTCGTCGAGGAGCGTGACCGACTCGAGGTGACGCATGGCGCGCGGAAGGTTCTCGAAGCCGCGCCAGAAGCGATAGACGTCCGCCACTGGCCTGTTCACGGTAGTCGCGTACGCCACCACGATCCCACGGGGCCCGCCGAGCTCGCGGCGGGTGTCACCGTGGCGGGTATCTCGCCCAGCCAGCGCGCTGAACGGACACCAACCAACGAGGCCTCGGCCGATGAGCGCAATCCCCGTCAGCGTCGCGAGACGCTGCGCGCGCGGAACGGCGAGTCCACAACCGACCAGCGCCACGCCGGCAACGATCGAGGCAAGCCGCTCTGTCTCACCGACATTGCGCTGCAGCAGGCCGGCGAGAATATAGGGACCCTCGCGATGCCGCTCGAGCGGTAGTGTCAGTTTCGTCTCGTCTCTCATTAGCAACTCACGTGACATTCCGGGCTCACACCACTGGCCGCCGGCCTTGAATCAGGTTCAGCACGATCAGGACCAGCGCAATCACGAGGAGGACATGGATCAATCCTCCAAGCGTGTACGACGTCACGAGCCCGACGAGCCACAGCAACAACAAGATGAGCAAGATGGTCCACAGCATAGGATTCCTCGAGTTAGACGAGCTCGCGCACGCGATTCGCGAGCACCGTCAACGCAATGTCACTCCGATGGGGTTGTCCCTTCATCAACGATTCCGCGAACTTCATCGCCTGTTCGGCGGTGACCTTCGGCGGCATGGGTGGCTCGAACGGGTCAACCACCGCTTCGACCAGGGCCGGCCCCGGCGTCCCGAGCGCCGTCTCGATGACGCGGCCACACTCGAGCGGATCGTCGGCGGTAAACCCCGCCATGCCGCACGCGCGCGCAACGGCCGCGAAGTCGATGGGTTGCAGCTCGCAGCCGTACTCCGGATTGCCCAGGAAGACCATCTGTTCCCATTTGATCTGCCCGAGCGTGTTGTTCTTGACGACGACGATCTTGACCGGCAGCTCGTACTTGACGCAAGTGGCCAGCTCCGCCAGGAGCATCGAGAGCCCACCGTCGCCGATGAACGCGACGCACTGCCGCCCCGGATACGCGATCTGCGCCGCCATCGCGTAGGGCAAGCCGGGGGCCATCGTCGCGAGCGTCCCCGACAACGTGTGCATCTGTCCGCGTCTTGCCGGGATCTGCCGCGCCCACCACGTGGCGACCGTTCCGCTGTCGCACGCCAGGATGGCGTCGTCGCGTAGCCGCCGCCCCAGCTCCCACGCGACGACCTGCGGCTTCATCGGCTTGTCGCGGCGCGTGCCCTGCTCCTCCATCAGGGCCCGCCAGTCGCGCATCTCCGCCTGGGCGTTCTCGAGGAACGCGCGCGACGCGTTCGGGCGAAGATGCGGAAGCAGCGCCTGCAGCGTCCGCTGACTGTCGCCAACCAACCCGACCTCCACGGGATAGCGCAGTCCGATCCGAACGGGATCCGTGTCGATTTGGACGCCGCGCGCCTGCCCTGGCTTCGGCATGAACTCGATGTACGGGAACGACGATCCGACGATGAGCAGACCATCGCAGCTCTCGAAGGCGTTCTGCGAGGGGCGCGTGCCGAGCAGACCGATGCCGCCGGTCGTGAACGGGCTGTCGTCCGGCACTGCGGCCTTCCCGAGCAACGCCTTCACGATGGGAGCGCCCAGTCGGTCGGCCGTCCGCTCGAGCTCGTCGGTCGCGCCCAATGCCCCGCGTCCAGCCAGGATGGCCGTGCGCTCACAGACGTTGAGCACGTCGGCCGCCCGCCGCAAGTC
>JBOGIN010000194.1:0-3596 GCA_050742275.1 Vicinamibacteraceae bacterium | reverse complement strand
GGAGCCACGGATGTCCTTGTGCTGCTGGTACCGGAGGTTCAGGCCGCCCTTGAACGTGTGCGCGCCGCGGACGTACGTCGTGTTGTTGACGATCTGAAACGTATTGATGGTACGGAGGTTCCCCCACCTGAAATCGTGCGGCGGCGTGATGTCCGCATCGTCGACGTCGTCGAATCGGATGTCGACGAGGCCTGGCTGCGCCTCGGGCGTGACGAAGTCGAAGGTAAAGCGGTTTCCGCCAACGACTAGCTCGTTGACGACACTCCCGACGGGGTTCCAGCGCCAGCTCGCCGCCACGTTGAACGGCCTGCGCTCGGTATCGACCACGCACGAGAGGCCGGGGAACGGCGCGGTGCCACCATTGACCTCGTCACACAGCGTGTTCTGCTGGCCCCAGGCCACGCGGCCGAACACGTAGTGCTTCACGCCAAGCACCTGATCGACACGCAGGAGCGCGTCGTGCTGTTCCTCTTCCTCGTCGGGATTCCAGGTGTACCCAGCAAGGTTCAGGCCGTCGCCCACCGAAAAGTCGTTCGGCAGCGGCGTTTCACCGATGAGCGCTCGAACCTGCTGATCGAGCCCGATGCCGTCGGGATCGCTGCCGGGAACGCTGTAGCTGGCTACGTCGACGATCGGGTTGCCCGAGCTGTCGACGGACGCGCCGCCGACTCCCGCGGGTGTGTTCCGGCCACCGGGAACGTACCGCCAAATCCCCTGCCGGGCACTCTCGGTATAGACATTGCGCGTGAGTGTGTGCTGCTGCTGACCGCGCAGGACCTGCAAGTTCCCAAAGAAGAACGTCTTGCTGCGGCGAATCGGTCCGCCCACACTGAAGCCGCCGATGTTGAGCCGTTCTTCGGCCTTCGGCAGGTCGTTGAAGTTGTTCTCCCACTCGTTGGCGTTGAACTGCGGCCGGCGCGCGAAATAGAAGCCGGTGCCGTGGAACTCGTTGGTTCCCGAGCGGGAGACCATCGCCACCTGCCCACCACTGTTGCGCCCGTACTCGGCGCTGAAGTTGCCGGTGAGCACCTTGAACTCGGCGAGGGCATCCGGATTCGTGCGCAGCGGCGAGAAGTTGCTGCCGCCGGCGCTCGATTCGTTGGTGTCGATTCCGTCGAGCGTGAAGTTCCAGGCCCGGTCACGCGCGCCGTGCACGTGGGTGCCGCCCCCCGTGTTCGCCCCTGACACCACGCCGGGTTGTGTGAGGACCAGCTCGAGAGGGTTTCTGCCGCGGCCCCCGATGATGGGCAGCGACTCGACCGACTTCTGATCGATGACGGCGCCATAGTTGCCGGAATCGCTCGTCTGCACGGCTGGCGCGGCCGCCGTGACCTCCACGGTCTCCGTGAGGTTGCCGGCTTCGAGGACGGCGTTGACCGTCGTTCCGCCGCCGATGTTGACGATGGTGCCGGGCGCAACGAACGTCTTGAAGCCGTCGAGCTCCACCTTCACGGTATACGTCCCGACACCGACGGCCTCGAACACGTACACCCCGGTGCCGGACGTGACGGTCGTGAACGAGACATCGGTGGACTCGTTGGTCAGCGTGACCGTGGCGCCTGGAATGGCTCCGCCGCTCGAATCGGTGACGCTGCCGCTGACACGCGACGTCGTGCCTTGGGCCCAGGCGCGCGCCGCCGGACCCAGCAGGACGGCACACGTCGTTGCCGCGCACAGGACGATAAGGAATCGTTTGACCATGGCTGCTCGTTCTCCCCCAAAAAGGAACGGGATCTACCAATGTACGGCCGCTTCGCCGCTCGCATCGAAGGCGTCGTCGATGTAGCGCCGATTGCGGTCGTAGCTCCAGTGGATCTCACGGAAGTATGCGCCGAGCGCCTCACCGTCCTTCGCGATCGCGAGCCGGATGATCTCGCGGTGCTCGCGAACGGACTTCCTCAACCATTCTGGAATCGAGTGGCGCCGGACCGGAAACGTGTAGAGACGGCCGCGGACGATGTCGCAGACTTCGCGCAGTGTACGGTTCTCCAGCTTCGAGAGCAGGACGTCATGAAACTCGCGGTTCCACACACCGAACGCCTGTAGGTTCCCCTGCTTGGCGGCAGCTTGCATCTTCGCATTGAGGCGCCTGAGCGCGCCGAGATCGCCGTCATCGATCGAGGTGGCAGTCTGCCGAACCGCCGCGCCTTCCAGGATGCCGAGCGTTTCGTAGATCTCCCTGACGTCGTGTACGGTGAGCAGCCGGACGTTGTAGCTACGCCGGCTGTTGCAGATGACAATGCCCTCACTCTCGAGTCGGAGCAGCGCTTCCCGGATGGGCGTGCGGCTGACGTGCAGCCTCGCCACCAGCAGCTTCTCCACGATGCGCTCGCCCGGCCGGAACTGCCCGGCGGCGATCTCGCGCCTCAGTAGCCGATACACCTTATCGGCAATCGATTCGGGCCGGATGTCTTCCGTATCCAATCCAGTGGGCTGGCGCGAAGATATATCAGAATATCAGCATCGTCAAGAGATGTTTACACGGCTCACGACGGGTGATCGATCGAGGGCACGTCCGGTCATCGCCGAGGCGTACACCGCGGCGCCGAGGAGACCGGCGCGTCGATTGAGAATCACATGGATGGGGATGCGCTTGAGCATGTGCTCCATCGGCGGCTTCTGCAGGAACGCGTCGAGGAAGATGGGCCGTTCGACGCCGCTCACGGCAGGGAGCTGGAACGCATCGAGGATCTTGGAGGGAATCCCCCCGCCGAGGAACACGCCGCCAGTAGCCACCGATTGCAAGGCGAAGTTGCCGGCCGCGGCGCCGAACGCGCCGAGAAACAGCTGGAGCGCCTCTACGCAGTGCGGATCGGATCCCTCCAGGCCTCGCTTGGTGATGGCCGCCGGCAGCTCTCGATCCTCGCTCGGGTCCCCGTTCTTCGCCAGGAGCGCCGAGCGCCCCTCGCTCGTGAAGCGCAGCAGGTTGACCAGGCCGGGGCCAGAGACGATGTGCTCGGTATGGGCGCGGCCATACTCGCGCGTCAAGTACTGGAGGAGCTCGATCTCGCGCGGCGTGCGCGCGGCGAAGTCGGCGTGGCCGCCTTCCGACGGACAGGGCAGCAACCGGCCCTGATGACGCACCAGAATCGCCTGGCCGAGGCCGGTGCCGGCGGTCAGCAGACACATGTTGCCGTCGGTGTTGAACACGCCTTCCTGCAGGGGATGCCGCTCGTCTGGCTCGAGCGCCGACACCGCGTAGGCCATGGCCTCCACGTCGTTCAACAGCCACAGCCGTGAGATGCGGGTCGTGTCGATGACCTCCCGCCCATCCACCCGCCAGGGCACGTTGCTCAAGCGCACGACTTGCTTGATGATGGGGCCAGCAACGCCCAGGCAGGCCGCTTCGATCTCGTTGGGCCGCGTGCCGGTCGCCTGCAAGAAGCTGACGATGATTGACGAGAGGCCGGGGAAGTCGAGCGTCAGGAACTCTCGCGTGTCGAGCAGCTCTGGGCGCCCATCCGTCCGTTTGAACAACCCGACCAACGTTTTCGTGCCGCCCAGGTCACTCGCCAACAGCATGGTTGTAAGAAGATAGCATCAGGAATCAGGATTCAGGAATCAGGATTCAGGATTCGGAAACAGGAAACGGGAAA
>JBOGIN010000193.1:0-9296 GCA_050742275.1 Vicinamibacteraceae bacterium | reverse complement strand
GGAGATCCCAGACCGGCCCGGCGGGCGCGGCGAGCTGCGGGTCGCGGGGAAACAACCAGCCGCGATGGCGCCAAGGGCGGATCGCGTCGGCGTCCAACCAGCGCCTGAGCGTCGCGCCGCTGACGGTCGCCACGAGGCCGCGCGCCAGCACTTCGCGGCGCAGATCCGGCAACGGACCAGCCCGCCACGTACGCACGTCTCGTGAGGTCGAAGTGGTTGCTACGCGGTTTGTAGTGCCGAGTCGTGGCGTGGCACGGCGGTCCCTCGTCGCGTCGTCGAACGTGCTGCTCACTGCCAGGACGAGGCGTACACCGGCTGCGTCGTTCCGGGAGAATGTCTGGAGGTGGAACAGACCATGACGTACGAAGAACACATTGAGACGCGTGACAACTCACTGCGGAAGGACTTCTTTGCGGGCCTGCTCGTCGGGGCAGGCCTTGGCTTGCTCTTCGCGCCGCGCCCGGGCTTGGAGCTCCGGCGGAGTATAGCTACCTTCTCCGATGACCTGCGTCGCCGGCTATCGGAGGCGCGGCAAGAGTCGCAGGAGCAGATGGCACATGCCGTGGAACGCGGACGCGAGGCCTACGATCGAGCGCGTGACGTTGCCCAGCGCGGCCGCCATCATGCCGAGACCCTGGCCCGCGAAGGAGCAGAACGCGTGTCGCACGCAGCGCAAGCGGTTCAGACTGGTCACGAGCGCGTCGCGGAGGAGGTCACCTCTTCATCGACAAGCTCGACTGATCGGCGTGAGTAGCGTCCGCCGACGCGTGTGGAGCCATTTCCCCAACGAGTCGCGGTCCTCGCGACGTAGAGTCCAAGCCGACCACCATCGAGGCAGCGTCGGCGCCCCATCGAGAACGCGCTCATCTCGTACTGGTTGTTCCCGACGACAGGAATGGCGTGATGAATGTCGGAGTTCATCAGAGGAGTCGACCGTGACGCGCAGCCGATGACAGCGCTTCACGGCACTCCGCGGTGAGATCCTTGTAGCGGCCGATCAATCCCGCCTATCGTCACTCAGTCGGTGACGCGGTTCTGTGGGCGCCCCGGATTGCCGGTCGAGGACAAGCAATGCCGGCGCCCACCAGGCGGACATCCGCAACCGGCTCGTGGCAGTGCGGTCCGTCTCGTAACAGAACCAGCGGACTCGCATACGGTTGCCCCGTAACCTGTCGCCATAGTACATGTAACATGTAGGGTTACAGGTAGAACTTCGTCCTCGTGAAGGCGTGAAAGAACGTCCAAAGGAGCGGGAAAATGCGAAGCAGCTTCTTGTGGGCAATCCTGTTGTCGCCGCTGGCCGTCCTGCAGGCAGGCGCCAACTACACGCTTTCGCGCTCATGGCGGAACGTCAATGGCGAGAGGACGCCACATCTGCGGGAAGAACCTCGGCCGAACGGTGTGGCGGTCGAGCACAAACAGCACGAACTGGCCGCTGTCGGTTCTCAGGACGAGCGTCGCCCGCGTGGAGGACACGACGGTCCCGGCGGTGCGGGACGGCGGAACCGTGTCATCATATTGCAGAAGCCAGCAAGCGGTAGATTACGCACACGCAGGTCCCCGCGTTACGTCCACGCTGGGCGTTGTCGATTCCGATGAAGCGTGTCCTGCCCCTCTTCACTCTCGCGTACGCGGCGATCGCGCTGCTGTTTGCCGTCGCGGCGCTTGTGCTCATGGGCCTTGCCGTTGTGGATCTGTGGGGTGCCGTCGCCCCGGCGGAGGGGCGGTCAATGGCGGTTCGGGCTGTAACCGGGATTGAGAGCATCGGGATCCTCGCGGTCGCCTTGGTCGCGTTGGAGATGGCCCAAACGGTCGCCGAGGAGGAAGTGGTGCGGCGCGCGCACGTCAGCGCCCCTTCGCGCGTGCGACGATACCTCTCGCGGTTCCTGGTTGTCGTGGTGGTGGCCTTGGCGATCGAGAGTCTCGTCGCGGTCGTTCTCGCGCTGCATGAGCGACCCGAGACACTGCTACAGGCTGCCGCGGTGGCCGTGGGGGCAGCAGCCCTCCTGGCGGCCTGGGGCGTGTTCTTGCGACTCAATCGAGCCGTGGAGGAGTTGGAACCCGAAGGCATTCATGAGGCCAAGGGAGAAGACCCTCAACATCGAGTGCCCCAATCTGTTCAAGCTCGATGGCAAGTGGATACTGCTCACGTCACCCCATCGCCCGTGCGAATACTACGTCGGCGCGTTGGACCTCGAGGCCTGCAGATTCCTCCCCGACACGCACGGCATCCTCGACCCGGGCGACGCCTACGCCAGCAACATCTCCACCGACGATCGCGGCCGCGCGATCCTGTGGTTGTGGGGACGCACCCACACGCCGCCAGGCCGAGGATGGAACGGCGTCATCGTGATGCCACGCATCCTGTCCATTGCCCCTGACGGCGGGCTGCGACAGGACGTCCCCGCGGAGTTCGCCTCGCTGCGCGGCGCGATCAAGACCTTCGCCGACCTTTCATTGACCGATGTTCCGCGCGTCCTCGACGGCGTTCGTGGCGACGCCGTGGAGGTCCAGGCAGAGTTCGTCGTGAAGGGGTCCGCGGCATTCGGATTCGAGTTGCACCCGTCGCCCTCCGATGCCCCGACGACGGTCGTGACCATTCAGGAAGGGACGTTGACCGTCGGAAGCGCCCGAGCGTATATCGGCAACACCGATCGCTATACGATTCGCCTCTTTCTCGACAAGGGGTGCCTCGAGGTGTACGTCAACGACGGGGCAGCCGCCGTGTACGTCGCTCTGGATGCGGCGCCTTCCACCCGCGCGGTGGCGGTCTTCGGACGTACCGCCCGGTTCGACTCCAGCTCCCGTCCCTCGGATCGCACTCCGCCTGTCCGCCTGGTGTCTCTCCGCGCCTGGCCGATGTCGCCGGCCTCGTTCAACCTCGATCGCTTTCACGCATGAACGCAGGCCGGGAACGCGAGCATTCCCCCCGCGCGACCCGGCGCGGAGGAGACCGTCGACAAGCTTCCACGCTCCGTAGTTCAGGGCCGGCACAGTATGCACTACGCTTAGCCGCTAGCTCCCGCTCCCGAGACGACCCTCAGTTACAGGTATTTGTCATCAGTCAGTTCTCAGGGCCTCCGTCGGCTGAGTCTTGAGTCCGCGCCGCGCGGGGCCAACGGTTGCGAGCAGGGCAACCATGGCCATGACGAGGGCGATACCCGGAAGCAGAATGCCGCCTCTCCCGTCCAACAGCCCGCCTCCCGTGAGCTGCTCGACGAGCGTGGCCACGGCGCCCCCTGCTAAGACGCCTGCGACGATCTGTACTGCCGCGCGCGCGAAGATGCTCCACAAGACATGTCGCGGGTGCGCGCCTAGAGCGGAGCGGATCGCGATTTCCTTTCGGCGCTGCGTCACGGTGAACGACGTCATCGCGTAAATGCCGGCCGCCGAGAGGAGCAGCACGCTCACGAGGACCAGACCAACGATAAATCCCGCCAGGCGCGCGAAGAGCAATCCCTGTCGATGGCTTTCGGCCAATGTACGGACCGTTCCCAGCCGTAGTGCTGGATCGACGTTCGTGACGATCTCCCGCAGCCTCGAGCCGAAGGCCGCTGGCGTCATTCCACGGAAGCGGATATTGAGGGACACGCGCTCCGCTCGCTCTGGCGCGACCGGGTAATACACTTCCGGCTTGACTGTCTCTGGATTCAGTGGATTGGTCAGCAGATCCTCGCATACCCCGACGATTTCGTACCAGCGGCCTGCTGTTCCTTCGGAGCCGCTCCGCTCATCTGTGCTGACGTCTCGAATCCGACGGCCGAGCGCCTCGCCGCCCCGAAGTACTTGGCGCACGAAGGCCTCGTTCACGATCACCGTCGTCGCATCCTCACGCACATCGTTCGAATGGAACGATCGGCCACCCAGCATGCCTGCGCCGAAGACTTCCACAAATCCTGGATGCACGCCCACCGAAGCGACCACGTAGTCGGACGGCGACTCCGCCGGGACCCCTTCAAGCCGGATCCTCCCGGCACGATCGGGCATGGTCGTTCTGAACGTCACGCCGGCAACAGCGGTGTCGGCGTCCAGCCGGCGCATGAGCTCTGACAATTGCGAACCAAACGCCGTGCTACGCTCGGGCAGACTCGGATCACCGCTCGGCGTTGCACGTTCGACGTCCGGAGCGAGCTCTGCGACGACGAATTGCTCGGCCGGGTACGCGGGCCGGGTCGCCGCGTCAAGGATGACGTTCCACCCCAGGTTCATCGCGACGGGGAGCGCAGCGACCGCGACGGCGATCTGCGCGATGACGAGTGCGGTCCATGTCCGGCCGAGCCGTGTTCCCGTGTCCCGATGCTGCCGCAAGTCGGACTGCAGCTGGCGCCCGGTCGCCGGCAACGCGGGCAGGAGGCCCGTTAGCACGGTAGCAATGAGGGCGAGCGCCAGGGTCAACGCCAGGGATGTGGGCTGAATGCCGTAGTCCACCCAGAAGGGGATCGCTCCCCTCCACCGCACGTCCATGATCCCGTGCACCGCCCGGACGCCGACCTGGGCAAGCGCAAAGCCGAGTACCGCCGCACCTGACGCGAGCACAAAAGCCTCGGCGACGAGTTGCGCGACAACTCGCCAGCGGCTGGCACCGAGCGCGGTGCGTACCGCGATCTCGCTGTGACGGGCCGCCGTCCGCGCATAGATCAAGACCGCGACATTCAGCGCAACCACGACCAGCAGCAATGTGAGCATGAGCTGAATCTGAACGATCTCCCAGAGCAGGATGTCCGTGTCGGCCACCGAATGTGTGAAGCGTTCCACCATGGGCCGCAACTGCGCGTGTGTGTCCGGGAACGCCGACGCCGCACGCCGGCCGAGGACGCTGAGCTCGGCTTGGGCCTCCTCAGGCGTGACGCCAGGCGCCAGCCGGCCAAACATGAAAATGGCCGGCCCGCCGCGTCGCTCGTAATCCGTTGGCCTCGCACGCAGCGGAGTCCAGAAACGGTGATTCTTCGGAAAGGCAAAGCCATCCGGCATGACCCCAACGATCGTGTGTCCTGCGCCGTCGAGCAGAACCTCACGCCCGATGATGGCGGGATCGCTCGCGAACTGGTTCTGCCAGATCGAGTATGCGATCACCACGATTGCCGGCGCTCCCGGCCGCTCGTCGTCTTCTTGCAGGTACCGTCCGAGCGTCGGCGGCACTCGCGCGACATGGAAACCCGCCGCTGTCATCTCGGCCACTTCCACCGCCACAGGTGGCCCCTCAGCCGTCCCCAGGTTGCGCTCTACAGTACGGAATGCGGCGAGATACTCGACTGAGGAGAGCTGCTCACGCCAGACGAAGAAGTCGTGGAGCGATCGCCGTTCGTCCTCGTTCTGCGCGATATCGCGATTCTCGAGCGCGACAATCCGGTCGCCCTCCTCCAGAGGCAAGGTGGGATAGACGTACGCCACCATGAACGTGAACACACCGACGTTGATAGCGACCGCCACCGCCATGCCCACGCCGCCGACGATTGTCAATGCGGGATGTTTCATCAGCACTCGAATCCCAAGCTTGACGTCGTTCCAGGAGAGGTACGTGCTCATGTGTCCCTTTTTTCGCACAGATGCGTGTCGTGATCGGTGCCGCAGCCGACATCCGCGCGTTGGCAACAGACCGTCGTCGTTGTCAGGACATCGCGCCACCCCGTGGTGGTACACGCGCCATCGGCACGCGGGTCACCGTGTGGGGCAGCGTTATCCTGCGAGAGTGCACATTGGACCCATTGACGACGGTCGCTGGACAGAAGTTCCTCCCGCTCTAGCGCCCGTGTGCGTGCCGGAACGCTTCTCGCAGGCCGCCCGCAGAGCGTGGTCATAGCGTCGCGAGTGCTCGTCCTCCATCTCGATGACGCCGCGGCCGTCGGCGCGCCTGCCAAGGGGCCGACGAGCGGCCGCTGCAGCGCGGGCATCGGCTACAGTAGGTGACATGAACCTCCAGCCGCCGACCCTGATGGATGTGGTGCGCGCACGTGCCAGGTTGGGCGGGCTGCTCCCTCGCACGCCGCTCCTGGCGCATCCGCTCCTCGCCGCGGAGCTGGGCTGTGACGTGCGGGTGAAGCACGAGAACCATCTGCCGACCGGCGCGTTCAAGATTCGCGGCGGGTTGAACCTCGTGTCCCACCATGTGGGGACCGGGCCCGCCACGCCGATCGTCACGGCAAGCACCGGCAACCACGGCCAGTCCATCGCGCTCGCCTGCCAGCGGCACGGCGTGCCGTGCACGGTCTTCGTGCCGGTCGGCAACAATCCCGACAAGAACGCGGCGATGCGCGCGTTCGGCGCCGAGCTGGTGGAGCACGGTCGCGACTTCGACGAGGCGCGGGAGGAGCTGGAACGACGGCTCGCCGTTGGCGGCGTGCGCTACGTGCACTCGGCCAACGAGCCGCTGCTCATCGCGGGCGTCGGCACCTACGCACTGGAGATCTTCGAAGAGCTGCCGGACGTGGACGTCGTCTTCGTCGCCGTGGGCGGCGGCAGCGGCGCGTCAGGGTTGGTCACCGTTCGCGACGCGCTGGGCAGCCGTGCCCGCATCATCGGCGTCCAGGCGGCAGGCGCCGACGCATTCGCACGATCCTGGCGTACCGGCACGCGCGTGACGACGGCCCGCGCCGACACGTTCGCCGAGGGCATTGCCACGCGCGTCACGTTCGACCTGCCGTTCGGCATCCTGGCCAAGAGGCTGGACGACGTGGTGACGCTGACCGAACAGGAGCTGGCAGACGGCGTGCGCCTCGCGCTCCACACGACACACAATCTGGCGGAGGGCGCTGGCGCGGCGTCGCTCGCCGCGGCATGGCAGCAGCGCGACGCGCTTCGCGGCAAGCGCATCGTCTGCGTCATGAGCGGCTGCAACCTCAGCCTCTCGACGTTCGAGACGATTGTCGGCCGTCGCGGCGCGCTCCAGATCCAGGTCAACGACACGCGCTCGTCATCCGTCTCTGTCAGCATGCCGAGTGGGAAGTAGACGTGTGCGTCTCTCCTTCCAATCCCAGATCCAATCCAGGGCGAGGCTGAGCGTCGCTTGCCGGGAGGAACCGTTCGATGCACGAGGCTCGACATCATCGATCGTGCGTGCTGCGCGCCCGCGCGCTCGCCTTCGGGATCGCCATGCTCATCGCCGGGCCGACCTCGGCCCAAACGACCACCGGTGTCATCCTGGGCACCGTCCGCGACACCGCTGGCGCAGTGCTGCCTGGCGTGACGGTCGTGGCGATCAATACCGGCACCAACGCGCGCAGCGAGGCCGTGGCGGACGAGCGTGGCGCGTACCTGATTCCACAATTGCCGCCGGGCGGCTATCGGCTCGAGGCCGGGCTCACGGGATTTCGCCAGTTCGCGCGTGACGGGCTCGTCCTCGAGGTGCAGCAGGCAACGATCATCGGTCGAGCGGCTTCAACAACTACAGCCTTGCCGCCAACCTGAGCCGCGCGGCGGGCGCCCACTTTCTGAAGGCTGGCTACGAAGGACGGATGCTCCGCATCAACGTGTGGGAAGCGCGTGCCGCAGGCAGCTTCAGCTTCTCGCGTCTGTTCACCCAACATCGCGCCGCGCCTCGGCGTGGCCTATCAGCTCACGTCACGCACGGTCGTCCGCGGCGCGATCGGGCGGTTCTTCGGCCCGAGCACGCTCGCGGCGCAGGGCACCGTTGGCCCGTACGGCTTTCGCGTCGAGACACCGTGGGTCACGACGCTGGACCAGTTGACGCCACTCAACTACCTCCAGAGCCCCTTCCCCCAAGGCTTCCAGCCGGTGCCGGGCGCCGCCGATGGCCTGCTCACGGCGCTCGGTGGGCGTGTCGAGGGGCCGCTCCGGGATACGACCACGCCGTACGTGTGGCAATGGAATGTTACGGTGCAGCAGGAGCTGCCCTGGCGCGTGTTCGTCGAGGTGGCGTATGTGGGCAACCGCGGGCGCGAGCTGTCGCTCGGCGGCGAGGGCGGCAACACGCTCAACCAGCTCGATCCGGCGCTGCTGGAGCTCGGCCCGGCGCTCAACGAGCTCGTGCCCAATCCCTTCTACGGACACGTCGAAGGCGGGCCGCTCGCCGAGCCGACGGTGGCGCGCGGGCAGTTGCTGCGGCCGTACCCACAGTTTGGCGATGTGCTCCCGTTGTTCCATCAAGGCGCCGAGTCGAGTTACAACGCCCTTCAGATCAGCTTCGCCCGCCGCTTCTCCGGCGGCTTCGGCTTCGACGGAAGCTATGTGGCCTCGAAGAGCACGGATTGGGGCACGAGCTACCAGAACGTCTACGACTATGCGAGCCACAACTCGTTGTCGAGCGTCCACGTGCCGCATCGGTTCGTTCTGAGCACGATGTATGAGTTGCCGATCGGGCGCGGCCGCGCGATCGGCACCAGCTTCTCACCGGTCGCGGATGCGATTCTGGGCGGCTGGCAGATCAATGCCATCTGGACGGTGCAGTCGGGCAGCACGCTCGGGATGAGCGTCGCCAACAACTCGAACGCGTACAACAATGGGCATCCGGGCGAACTGGACCGGCGACGATCCGACGCTGCCGGGCCGCGCCGAAGACAAGCTGGATCAGTGGTTCGATCCATCGGTCTTCAGCCAACCGGCGCCGTTCACGTTCGGCAACGCCCCGGAGCGGATTCCCGGGCTCCAGGGCCATCATCTGAACAGCGTCGACTTCTCGCTCTTCAAGCAGATCGCGCCGACGCCGGGCCTGCGCCTGCAGCTCAGGATCGAGGCGTTCAACCTGTTCAACTACGTGCAGTTCGGCAACCCAAACACGAACCTGAACGAGGCCAACATCGGCCAGGTCACGTCGCAGGCCAACACGCCCCGGCAGTTGCAGGTCGGCATCAAGGCGATCTGGTAGGGTTGACTTCCGTACGTGCGCTCGCGGGAACCAGCTGATCGGATCGTTGTCATCCCGCGTCGCCGACGAGCGCCCGATGCCCCGCACGTAATCGGATTCGACTATTGCCATCCGTTGGGGCGGACATACCCCTCCTTGGCCATTCGCTGGCCCATCTGGTCGTAGATGGCCGGGTCGCTCGGTGTGAATGTCGCGAGGCCATCGACGTAGCGGTTGTACATGCAGAACGCGGCTGCGATGAGCACCGTATCGTGGATTTCGAGGTCGGTTGCGCCTTCGGCACGCGCCCGTTCGATGTCGGTGCTGGCCACCTGTTTGCCTCCTTGGCCACGACATGAACCGGCGCCAGCGTGACACGTCGGGCTCGCCGTCGTCGGCGTGTCGGACGCGCCTCACTCGGCAATCGTTGCTGCCAGTAGTACAACGTCCACGGCGTGACGCCCTGCTCCTGCGCAAAGGCCTTTGCCGTGGCTCC
>JBOGIN010000192.1:0-3894 GCA_050742275.1 Vicinamibacteraceae bacterium | reverse complement strand
GCCTGAAGGCCCCTCGCTACGTGTGGGTGAGGTTGTAGAAGCATGATGTCAGATACCAGCGCATTCGAACCGAAGCCGGAGCACAAGTTCTCATTTGGTCTGTGGACCGTGGGCAATCCGGGCCGCGACCCGTTTGGCGAGCCGGTGCGGCCGCGTCTCGCGCCTCCCGATGCCGTGAAGCTCCTCGCCGAGGTCGGCGCCTGGGGGGTCAACTTCCACGACAACGATCTGGTCCCCATCGATGCCACACCGGCCGAGCGCGATCGCATCGTCAAGGACTTCAAGCAGGCGCTCGCGGACGACGGCCTCACGGTCCCGATGGTCACGGTGAACCTCTTCACGGATCCGGTCTTTCGCGACGGCGCCTTCACCGCGAACGATCCGAATGTTCGCGCGTACGCGCTGCAGAAGACCATGGGCGCGATGGCGCTCGGTGCGGAGATGGGTGCGACGATCTTCGTGCTCTGGGGCGGTCGCGAGGGCACGGAGACCGACGCCTGCCGCCGGCCAGACGAGGCGGTGAAGCGCCTGCGCGACGCGGTCGACTTCCTCTGCGAGCACAACGTCGCACAGGGCTACGGCTATCGCTTCGCCTTGGAAGCAAAGCCCAACGAGCCACGTGGGGATATCTACATGGCGACGACGGGCGCGTATCTCGGCTTCATTGCGACGCTCGCCCATCCCGACATGGTCGGCGTGAACCCGGAGGTGGCGCACGAGCAGATGGCGGGTCTCAACTTCACCCACGCCGTGGCGCAGGCCTGGGACGCTGGCAAGCTATTCCACATCGATCTCAACGATCAGCACCCCGGCCGCTACGATCAGGACTTTCGCTTCGGCGCGGCCAACCCGCGGTCGGCGTTCTTCCTCGTGAAGTTCCTCGAAGACGTTGGCTACGATGGTCCTCGTCATTTCGACGCGCATGCGTACCGTACCGAGGACCTGGAAGGGGTGAAGGCATTTGCGCGCGGCTGCATGCGGACGTATCTCATTCTCAAAGAAACGGCGGCGCGCTGGAATGCCGATCCGGAGATTCACGGCCTCTTGAGCCGCATCGGCGCTGAAGCTGCGTCCCAGCTTGGCGCCTACTCAGGGGAGAGCGCAAAGGCGCTAGAGGCCCGCACATTCGATCGCGCGGCGCTTGCCAAGCAGGGCCTGGCGTACGAGCAGCTCGAT
Source organism: Vicinamibacteraceae bacterium (assembly GCA_050742275.1). Taxonomy (GTDB): domain Bacteria; phylum Acidobacteriota; class Vicinamibacteria; order Vicinamibacterales; family Vicinamibacteraceae; genus WHTT01. The sequence goes on along the minus strand of JBOGIN010000192.1, from coordinate 2,718 downwards.
CAGCTCACCACGGAGATCCTGCTCGGTGTCAGATAGGTCCTGCGGTGGTTACAGGACCTGCTCAATCCGCTCCTGTCAGGCGCAGCCAGCGTCCGTGGTGCCAGTACCACACCACGGACGCCTTCTCGGCGAACGCATCGTCAATGCCTTCATGATCGAGCACGGTAGGCGGCTCAGGTCCGCCGTACTCCTGGTGGTGCTCGCGGATGTACTTCGCGTCTACGGTGCCGATCGCCCGTGAGAAGCCAATTTCCGCTAGCTCGCTAATGACTTGAAGATAAGCGGCGTCCGGGCTCGTGGCGATCTCGGCGACCTCGCTTGGCGAGCCACCGCGAAACACCAAGATGGATGACGATCGATTCACTGAGCAGAGAATGGCCCAGTCCAACTGCTCGTGCGCGGTGAATCGTCCACGAACGACATTGTGAGGAGATCCTCCAAGGAACGTCTGCGGAATCGTACATCCACGCCGCTCCAACTCCACCCGCACTTTCCCTGGTAGATGAGCGAACGTCGACGGCAGCAGCCGTACGGTCGCCAGGTCCGCCCGATCCCATTCCTGCGGGGGTAAAGACACCTCAGGGAGTTGAGGCGTGGTCGCTACGACGATCACACTACAGAGGAAGGCGCCCCGATTCCCGAGGGCAGCGCGGCTCAATGCGCGTCGTGCCCAGAGACGGACCTGAGACTCTGTCTGTGCCGGTGGGGACATCGTCAACTCTGGCGAGCCCGCCGGGGTCGCCAGTGAGCGTCGAGGGGCGCAGCCGAAAGGCTGCGGCCCGCAAGAACCAGCCTCGGTTATTATGCCGCGATCCAATACATGACCGAGCTTCTGGCCAAGCACGCGTATATAGGTTCAGATGGCCTTCGAGCAGGCGATGCCAACGCGCGTGACACGCTGGATTGCGGCGGATCCAGATTGGGACGAGGTCTGCGCCGAGCTTCCCCGCGTCTACACCTTCTTTCGCCACCGCTTCGGCAACATCCCCGAGGTGGAAGCTCGCAGCGTATCATCTCCAACCTCCGCTGGTGCGTGACGTCAGCGGGACGGTGTTCGCGGGGGCCTCTGTACCAACGGCGCTCATGGTCTGGTGGGCCGCCGGGTTTACCGTGCTGACGCTCATCCTCGCCGTGCGGCTGTTCGCGCGTCGCGCGCTGTAGGAGGGCTCATTGCACGCGAGCTCCGAAAAACAATGGCGCCAACCATCATTTCGAACGTCGGCGGAGTTGATCACGCAGAACCCGCAGCATTGGCAGCACGAGGCGATCTTTTTCGCGTCCAGCCGCTTCTTTCGATCGGACGATGTCGTCGATTGATGCGACACGCACCGGCACGCCGAGCACCACGAGATCGGCAGCCCTTGCATCCCACTCGGCAAACGACGTGACGCCGGTCGGATGCAATACAACATCGAGGTCGCCAGCGCGGGTGACGAGATTCAACACGATCATGCGAGCCAGACTCGTGGCGTCGTGCTCGAATACCAGGCCTTCCGGCATCCCCTCGACCCGAACACGTGCGTCCAACGCACGCAGCGCCGAAGACAGCCGCGCCAGATTATCAGCCGAGTCGTCTGGCGCGATGTCCACATCGAACGTGACGTGCGCCGCACCATGCAGCGTGGCCGCCAGGCCGCCAATCAGCACGAAGCGCACGCCGTGCTCATGAAGAACACGAATCACTTCGTCAGGGCGGAAATCGGTCATCGCGCCCGGATGGCTTCGCGACCTGCCGTCACGAAGCGTACGTAATCAATCAGGCGCTGCAATCGCTCATCGACGGTCATCGCCAGCGTCGTCTCCAACAGTGATATGTCGTGCGGATCCGCGTCTGGTTCATTCAAGACATCCGCAAGCCTGAGCTCCAAGGTCTCAACTGCACGGGCGACCGTCGCGAAGCCAGGCTCCACCTGCCCGTTCTCCCACCGGGAAAGCACCGATGCGGTCGTGCCAAGACGACGCGCCACGTCTGACTGTGTCAGCCCCGCCATTCGCCGCGCTTTGCGAATGACCTCACCACCCTTCATTGGCATAGCTTAGCATAAATGCTAAGATGAAATCTCGCGTTGCCTCTCTCACCGCGCAAGGACGATATTGGCGCTTACCAGCGTCTGACAACGTGCATACACGCCGGAACGGGGATCCGCGATGACTTTGAGCAGCTACAACTTGAACGCGTCCATCGCAGTCTCCGATATGGCGAAGGCGAGGGGATTCTACGAAGGAAGGCTCGGCCTCGTGGTCTTGCAGACGGGTGCTGACGGAAGCCGAATATACAAGTGTCGGGGCGGAGCATCGCTGCACGTCTATCCCTCGCCGGTCCACGCCGGCAACACGGCCGCGACGCTCGCAACGTGGTACGTCGACGACATAGACCGGGTTGTAGAGGAGCTCACGGCACGTGGGGTCCCGTTCGCTCGATACGAAGGCATCGAAGCCGACCCAAGGGGGATCGCACCACGAGCCGGCGGCGGTCGCGTCGCGTGGCTCACCGACCCGGACGGCAACACCTTCGCGGTGGAAGCTGACAACTAATCCTTAACGACAATACCGTTCATCTAAGGTGGTTTCGCCCACTCTGGACGTAGCGCGGGGCCTGAAGAGCCTGCTCAGAAAAAGGCGCTCGGATCAGCTACGCGGCTGATTCGACGAGTAGCACGTCATAGCCCAGTTGTTTGAGTTGCCGCACATGTCGACGGATGGTCCGCTCACGCTGTC
>JBOGIN010000191.1:0-2625 GCA_050742275.1 Vicinamibacteraceae bacterium | reverse complement strand
GACCAGACGTCTCAGCACCGATGGCTCCGAAGGCAACTTCTACGATCCCGAGTCGATCGTTTGGTCACCCGACTCGAAGAAGATCGCGGTGTATCGTGTGCGTCCGGGCTACCGCCGGATCGTTCATCGCGTCGAGTCCTCCCCAGACGATCAGGTGCAGCCGAAGCTCGTCACGCAGCTCTACCCCAAGCCGGGCGACGCCATCGACATCGATCAGCCCGTCATCTTCCACGTCGATTCGGCGCGTCAGCTGACGGTGTCCAACGAGCTGTTTCCCAACCCCTATCAGCTCGAGGGGCTTGCCTGGCGCGAGGACAGCGCCACGCTGGCGTTCGAGTACAACCAGCGCGGCCACCAGGTCTATCGTCTGATCGAGGTGGACGCCGAAACCGGCAAGGCGCGCACGGTCGTGTCCGATGAGCCGAAGACCTTCGTCAACAGCCAGCGCCGGTTCCGTCATGACGTGAGCGGCGGCGCCGAGGAAGTCATCTGGATGTCCGAGCGCGATGGTTGGAACCACCTGTATCTGATCGACGGCGCCACCGGCCAGGTCAAGAACCAGATCACCAAGGGTGAGTGGGTCGTCCGCGAGGTCCTGAAGGTGGACGATCAGAAGCGCCAGATCTGGTTCGCCGCCAACGGCATGTATCCGGGAAGGCCCCCTATTTCCAGCACTATTACCGGATCGACTTCGACGGCTCGAACCTCATGACGCTGACGCAGGCGGACGCCTGGCACGACGTGAGCTTCTCGTCCGACATGAAGTACTTCGTGGACACGTACTCCCGCATCGACCAGCCCAACGTCTCGGAGCTGCGCCGCACGAGCGACAACTCGCTCGTGGCGGTCATCGAGAAGGGTGACATCTCCGCGCTGGTGGCAGCCGGCTTCAAGCCACCGGAGGTGTTCACGGCCAAGGGCCGCGACGGCAAGACCGATATCTGGGGGATCATCGTCCGGCCGACGAACTTCGAACCGTCGAAGAAGTACCCCGTCGTCGAGAACATCTACGCCGGGCCGCACAGCTCGTTCGTCCCGAAAACGTTCTGGCCGTTCGGCCCGCACTCCTCCGGCGACAAGGTCATCGGCATGCAGGCGCTGGCCGAGCTGGGGTTCATCGTGGTGCAGATCGATGGCATGGGGACGCTGAACCGCTCGAAGGCATTCCACGATGTGGCCTGGAAGAACGTCGGCGATGCCGGCTTCCCGGATCGCATCCCATGGCACAAGGCCGCCGCGGCGAAGTATCCCTGGTACGACATCTCGCGCGTCGGCATCTACGGCGGATCGGCGGGCGGTCAGAACTCGACCGGCGGCCTGCTGTTCCACCCCGAGTTCTACAAAGCCGCCGTCTCGTACAACGGCTGCCACGACAACCGTATGGACAAGATTGGCTGGAACGAGCAGTGGATGGGATGGCCGATCGACGACAGCTACGCCGCCTCGTCCAACGTCGACAACGCGTGGCGCCTGAAGGGGCACCTGCTGCTGGTCCTGGGCGAGCTGGACATGAACGTCGATCCCTCCTCGACGATGCAGGTCGTCGACGCGCTGATCGAGGCGAACAAGACATTCGACCTGCTCGTCATTCCGAGCGGCCAGCATGGCGCGGGCCGGACGAACGGGCCCGTCGAGTACGCCTCACGCCGGCAGTACGACTTCTTCGTCCGGCATCTGCAGCGTGTGGAGCCTCCTGACTGGAACCGGACGCTCACCACGACGCGTGAGACGCAATGAGGATCACATCATGAGCCGGGAGGACGCCTTCAATTGGCGCCGGCGAGCGCGGCCGATGGCTGGCCTGCGCCAAAGAGGTCGATGCGTACGCACCGTACAGACAACGTGGCCGAGGTGGACACCGACGCCAGCGACCTATTACTCCGGAAGACAGGCTTGACTCAATTATCGTCGAAGATCACCAACACCCGATTGGGCTGACGAGCACGCGTAAACGCGGCCGCTTCAGTGATTGATTAACAACAGTACAATCCAGTCCCTCACGAAGCGCTCGGCTCACACCGCTGGACCAGCATGACCGTTGGGCTTTCTCCCGTAAGCGTAAAGAACCTCGGCGACGTCATACGCGGCGACGTTTCGTCGCGCCTCGGCGAGCGCGTGTTCGAATCGAGCATGCAACCGGTCGAGACCGACTGGATTCAACCTTCGCACGTCGGCGTGCGCGGCTGAGCGCAGGTTCGACTCCCAGGCGAGCGAGAAGTCTGCCGCTGACAACGATACTTGGCCTGGGACGACCGACACGTCGACAAATCCGGTGCGGTTCAACACCATACGCGAGGCAGTCTCGCTTCCCAACTCCGCGCTCGGGTCATTCAACCTGACGCCGAGCTCCGCGGCACAGTCGCGAAACAACTGCCCTGCCTGCGGGAAGCCCGCGCGCATTGTCGAGAAGCCCACGGTCCCACCGGGCTTCAGCAGGCGATACCACTCGGCGAGCGCGCGCTGCGCCGGCATGTAGAGGAGAGCTGCGGCACACACCACGACGTCGAACGACGCCGACTGGAACAGCGGGGGATCACATGCGTCGGCCTGCAGCAGTTCGACGTTCGCCAGACCAGCGCTCTCGATGGCAGCATGAGCGCGATCGAGCATGCCGCGAGACACGTC
>JBOGIN010000190.1:0-4266 GCA_050742275.1 Vicinamibacteraceae bacterium | reverse complement strand
GAATCATCCCGGTGAGGCACCTTCGAACCCATGGCACTCCCATCCGTAGTCGCGGGACCCATCCTCCGACGAGCCGCCGAAGACCAGGTTTCGGTCTGGATCGCTACCACCTTCGACCCTTCGCCGGGCGTGCAGCTGACGATTCTCGACGCCTCGGTTCCCAATCGTTACGCCGGTCTGCCATCCACCACGGTGCGGAAGACCATCCGCACGGGCGAGCACCTCTACATCAGCCTCGTCACCTCCTATCCGATCGCCGACCCGCCGCGGCGGGCGGCATTTCCGCGGGACGTCCTGCTGGCCTACGAGCTGTGGTTCACGTTCGAGCATCCGCCGGGCGCGATCGAAACCGTCGAGCTCGGCCAGCTTCCGGGCGCGCACGGCATTCTGGCCTACGACGGCGAGATCAAGCCGACGTTCTATCTGCAGCACGAAACGAAGCTGGTGCTGCTCCACGGCTCCTGCCGCAAGCCCGACGGGCTCGGCAACGACGCGCTGCCCGCGGCCGACACGTTGATCGGACAGAACGTCAGGACGCTCGCCTCACGCCCGTGCCTGCTGTGTCTGACCGGCGACCAGATCTACGCCAACAACGTGCACCCCGAGACGTTGCATCAGATCCATCGCTGGACGAAGGACCTGTTCGGCTACGACGAAAGCGTTCCGGCGGACACCGGCATGGTCTCGCTCCGGGATCTCGCCGACGTGAGGCGCGCATCGAAGCGCCCGAAGATTGCGAAGGCGGCCGGCCTCAATCCGGACCGCTGGCCGCTCTTCGGCCTTGGCGAGATGCTCGTCATGTACTTCTTGTCGTGGCACGTGGCCTTGTGGGACGGGTTCGGCCTGTCGGCCGCGTACGGACCTGGCTCGAGAGACCTGTTGCGGCGCGCGCTGGAGATCAGCCGCTTCCTCACCGGTCTCCCCGCGGTCACGCGTGCGTTCGCGAACGCGCCCGTCTACATGATCTTCGACGACCACGAGGTGACCGACGACTGGAACCTTTACAAGCAGTGGACCGAGCGGGTGAGGAAAAGCGATCTCGGACGCCGCACGGTCACCAATGCGCTCGTCGCGTATTGGCTGTGCCAGGGCTGGGGGAACGATCCGTCGCGCTTCGATGCCGCCTTCGAGAAGCAGGTGCAGGAGTATTGCGAGCTGCCGCGGACGAGCGCCGGCAGCGTCGCCGCGGCGAGGAGCCGCTCGTACGACGACTTCTTCTGGGACTTCCACGACTGGGGATACATCACGCCGACGACGCCGCCGATGTTCGTGCTGGACACTCGTACGCAGCGCGAGCTCCATCCGCGAGGCCGCGCGCCCGCGCTGCTGTCACCGGATGCCTGGCGCGCGTTCATCAAGGAGAGCGAGGTCAAAGGCTCGGCAGGATTCGGATCGAAAACCGCCAGGATCAAGATGCGCCGCGGCGATCCGCTGCTGATCGTGGTTCCGACACCGGTGCTCGGCATGCTCTTCACCGAGGCATCCGACAAGTTTTCGTTTCTGAAGGACGGCCCGGAAGCGCCGGACTTCGAGCACTGGCGGTTCAACCAACGGGCACACCACGAGTTCTTGAAAGGGCTGATCCATCGTTTTGCGCCGAAGTACTGCGTCTTTCTCTCGGGAGACGTGCACGCGGCGTTCTCGGCCGAGGCGAGCTACATCCTCGCGGCGGGCGCCATACCGGCAGACATCTCGGGCGGGCCTCCTGCGCACGAGCTGCAGGGCGCAACGCGCTTCTATCAGTTCACGTCGAGCCCTCTCAAGAACGAGAACCACGACTTGGCCGCACAGGTCGACGCCGCCGAGTCGCGCCTGGCTGCCGAGGTCCTGCTGGTCTTCCGCGGCATCGACATGTGGGACTCGTGGGACCTCGTCGGCTACGACAGGACGTGGCGCCACCGTGTGGCCGCGAAGCTCGCCAACGACAAGATCTTCGAGAACCGCGTGTACGACAGGCTCTACGTCTATTTCATGGACGGACAGCACCCCGACGATCCGTTCGTGACGATGAGCCTGCTCGTCGCGAAGAAGCTGCAGGACCTGAACATGGGACGCCCGCTCTGGCGCGAGACGGGCAAGTACTTCCGCTACATCAACAAGAGCCGCGACGACGCGCCGTTCTACCCGCGGAACAACATCGGCCGGGTCACCATTTCCGCTGCCGAGATCGCGCACGACCTCTACTCGGTGAGGAAGGTGCGCCAGCTGATGCCGCCCGTCCAGCGCTATCCGTACAAGTCGTCTCTGCCGCGGTAGGTCCGCTCTGTTCGCCGGCACTCGCCGATCACCAGCGCGACCGGCTCGGCAGACTCGCGCCCTGCTCAGGTGGGACGCGCGGTCTTCTGAAACCTCCCGATGTGGCCGTGGGACGCTCGTGCCATTGTCCACGCCGCTCTCACCACCCATCGGACCTCTTGCACACAAGGAGCGTGCCCCATGTCAACCGAGCTTAGCCGCTTCACCGAGGCGTATGCGACGATGACGCTCGCCGTCTACGAGCCGCTGATCATTCGCTGGGTATCGGGCTGGACGCTCTATACGTGCGCCACGACGCTTGCGAACCGAATGCAGAAGGCCCGGCGCATGGCGGTGGAGCAGCCGTTCGCGACGGCGCAGGCGCTGAACATCGGCCGCGTGTCACCGAAGCTGCCGCCAGATCTCAGCGGCATCGAGACCGGCGGTCGTCCGCCGATCGCGACCGCCGTCGATGTGGGCGGACGCCAGCTACCGACGGATCAGGTGCGTCGCGTAGAAATCGCCGGCTATCCCGACGCCGTGGTGATTGGAGACAAGGTGTACCCGCGCGGCGTGCTCGACGTCCCGCCGACGGCGCGGCTCACCCCCGCCGAAGGGGCGACCGGCAACCCGGCGTCGCGCATCCGGTCGGTGGTGACGGTTGTGAGCGGCGGTGCCGCAGCCGGCAATCCGGACGTCGACATCCGCCGTACACAGACGCAGCTGTTCAGCAAAGTGCTGGACGCCGCGAGAATCGCCGTCGCTTCACCGGACGTGCCCCTCGTTCAGGGGTTGCGCGACGCGGTGAAGGACGTGGACGGCGTCAAGATCTTCGAGTTCTGGCCGACGGTGCGGATCGAGGAGGCGCTCTCGCCGATCGGCATCGCGCACTATTACCGGCAGCTGTACTTCAACACCGAGGAGGGCGTCGGCCCCATCGAGGAGGCGTTCACGATTGCGCCGCTGGAGACGCTCGAGGTCGTCTATCAGGCGACGCGCCGGCAGATTCACGAGGAGATCGTGGAGGAGGGGCTCGAGACGGTCAGCGAGTCGGCCGTCGAGACGAAGAACCTGGACGAGATTTCCGACAAAGTGTCGAACATGGTGCAGCGCGACAGCTCCGCGGCCATGTCGGCCAGCGCGTCGGGCTCGATCGGCGTGTGGCAGGCGAGCGGGTCGGCCAGCACGAGTATGTCGGTGTCCTCCCAGCGCGGGCGTGAGGAGGCCACGAGGCGCGTCAAGGAGGTCACTCGCCGCGCCTCCGAGCGCATCACCAAGAGCTTCACCATCAAGACGCGCGACTTCGAAGAGGTCACGACCACGAGCCTCACACGGCGCGTGATCCGCAACGAATCGCCGCAGCCGGCCAGCTACGGCCTCCGGCGCGTCCTGCGCCGAGTGCACGTGAAGGTGCAGTCGCTGGGCCCGCGGCTCGTGTGGCAGCTGTACCTGCGCGACCCTGGCGCGGGGCTCGCGCGCAGCCGCTTCGTTCACTTCCGCGAGGCAGCACCCATTGCCGTTCCCGACGAGCCGCCCGGTCTCGAGCCACGGCCCAGGGGTGGCACGGACACCGGCACCACCAGTTCCGATGTGACCTGGGACGGTTCCCACAAGACCTATTACGTGGTCATCGTGGTGCAGACGGGCGCGGACCGGCGGATTACCGCCGTGAGCATCGACTCCATCAGCGATCTCGAAGGCGGCGGCAAGGACGATCCCGCCCCGTCGCCGCGGAACGACGTGCAGTGGGGCGCCTACTTCGACGCCGCGACCGGCACTTATACGGTGAACATCGGCATCCTGAAGGGTGATGCGTCGAGCGTGTCGGTGTCCTACACCTACACGTGGGAGCCGTCGCAAGCGGTGCTCGACGCGTGGGAGCAGAAGCGGCTCCAGGCGGTGGCCGAGCTCACGCAGGAGAAGCTGAACGAGCAGTTCGAGCGCGAGAAGACGCTCATCACCGAGCGCAGCAAGATCAAGGCGCGGCCGGCCAACGATCTCCGGCGCGAGGAGCGGTACGAGGTCATGAAC
>JBOGIN010000189.1:0-2948 GCA_050742275.1 Vicinamibacteraceae bacterium | reverse complement strand
TTGGCTCCTCAGGCTGGACTCGAACCAGCAACCCTCCGGTTAACAGCGCTGGCCGCGCCTCGGCGCTGTCGCTGGACGCAGAAACTTGGTGACGCGTCGGAATAATGAGATGGTAGCCAGAACCAGGCGCGGCAAGCTACGGCCGAACATTTACACTGGCGCGTTCCTGCCCGTTTAACAGCATGGCTCCGGTCCTGGCGATCGCTGACTTGGTGGCCGAGATCGTTGTCCGTTGACGATACTCGTGACCCCGTTGGAGAGACTCACACACCCATCGCAACCGGGCCGCCCCTGGTCTCACCACGAGAGGAGCACCAATGGCTGCCACACGTACGTCAGGTTTGCCCCGGAAGCAGCGCAATGAGCTGGCCCGCCGCCTGCAGTCCGCCGATCCCGGACTCGAGGTGATGCATCCCAACGCCGCAGGGATTGACGTGGGCAACAGCGCGCACTACGTGGCGGTCCGGCCCGACCGGGATCCCGATCCCGTGCGGCGGTTTGACTGCTTCACGGCTGATCTCCATCGCCTCGCCGATTGGTTACAGCAGTGTGGGGTGACGACCGTCGCGATGCAATCGACGGGCGTCTACTGGATTCCGTTGTACGAGATCCTGGACAGCCGGGGCCTTGAGGTCTATCTGGTGAACGCGCGGCACACCAAGAATCTCCCTGGGCGCAAAAGCGACGTGCAGGAGAGCCAGTGGCTCCTGAAACTCCACACGTACGGCCTCCTCCGGAACTCGTTTCACCCGTCTGCCGAGATCCGCGTCGTGCGGACGTACTGGCGTCAACGCGGCGACCACGTACGCGCCCTTAGCACCTGCATCCAACGGATGCAGAAGGCGCTGACGCAGATGAACATCCAACTCGCGAATGTCATCAGCGATCTCAGCGGATGGACGGGACAGCGCATCGTCCGCGCGATCCTCGCCGGCGAGCGGGATCCGGACGCGCTCGCCGCCTTGAGCCATCCCGGGATTCACGCGAGTCGGGACACGATTGCGAAGAGCCTCGAAGGCACGTGGCAGGCCGACCTGTTGTTCGTTCTTCGACAAGAGGTCGCGCTCTACGACGCCTACCAGCAACGGATCGCCGAATGCGATCAAGCGCTCGAACAGCATCTCAAGGGCTTCGCCGACAAGGTGGGCGACACGGCCGCCAGTGGTGAGCCGTCCCCAACGCCAACCCGAGAGAAGCGGCGTTCAGGTCCCAAGCGGCGACGGAAAGCCGGAAGTCATGCCCCGCAGTTCGACTTGGGTCACGAGCTCCACCGTATCAGCGGGGTCGACTTGACACGGATTGATGGCATCGATGTCGGGGTCGCGCAGACCGTGATCAGCGAAGTCGGCCTGGAGATGTCCCGCTGGGAGGACGAGCACCACTTTGCGTCTTGGCTGGGCCTGTGCCCCGATAATCGCATCACCGGTGGGAAGGTCTTTCGCCGAGGCACGCGGCCCGTGATCAATCGGGCCGCCACCGCGCTCCGGCTCGCCGCGACCACGCTCCTCCGAAGCCAGAGCTACCTCGGCGCCCAGTATCGTCGCTTCCGCAGCAAACTCGGCGCACCCAAAGCGGTGACAGCCATGGCCCACAAGCTCGCCGTCTTGGTGTATCGCATGCTCAGGCGAGGGCATGACTACGTCGATAAAGGCATGCAGTACTATGAGGAACGACATCGCGAGCAACAGATTCGCCTGCTCAAGAAGCGAGCCGCCACACTGGGCCTGCATGTGCTCGAAGCGTAATCGCCCAATTGAGGCGGTTTCTGGAGAGCGTAATGCAGGTGTTCGGGCTCGCAGGTTCTTCGGTGGTTTAGCTCGGATCAGATCTCCGTATTCCGTGGTGTTCGGCTGAAAATTGTTCAGAGATTGTTCAGTCACCAGATCGGGGCATGGCCAGCGACTTGCATATTTCGTCGCACGTGCTCCCTGCGTCTCAGTCCACTCGCAGTACCACGTTCAGATCCAGACGAGACGCACGCCAAGCCGGCAGGCAGCGGGCGAGCGCGGCGATCGACCGAATCACGAGCGCGAGCGTCATGACAGCTGTCGGGTGACCGCGAAGAGCGCGGATGCTGGCAGTGTAGACCGCGAGAGCCTTGGTCACACTGTGGCCAGTGGCCGTAACCGGGGAGCATCTGGCACGCGTGCGTCGGGACGATCCGTGTTTGGCCGCTGCCGGTCTCAGCAGCGCGGAGGCCGGAGTCCGCCTTCGGTACGAGCTCAAGCGCGAGATCGCGCCGTACATCGGCGTCGTGTGGGACCGCACATTCTTTGGCACGGCGGACTTCGCCGAAGCCGCCGGCGAAGACACTGGCGGCGCCCGCCTGACGCTCGGCGTGCGCGTCTGGCGATAAGCTTAATCGGTGGGCTCGTGCCAAAGAAGTGGCCACGGACACGACGCTGGCGACCGTTCTAGCGGGCGGTCGCCGGCGTCGTTTACGGTAGATTGCTCCGCTCAGCAGGGAGATCGCATCGACGACCACCCAGCGGGGCAAGCTTGATCAACCTCGCCTCAGCGTGACGTGGGCTTGAAGTAATGTGTGCGTGTCCAATGAGCGACCTGCATGCCCAGATGCGCGCCCTGCATCTCGGCACTGCGGAAGTGTATGCCGCCCCACACGCGCGAGTCGATCACCTCGCGGAGCGCCTGGGAGAACGTGGTGAAGCTCCTGGTCGTGCCCGAGCTGGGGCTGCTGGCGCTGAAGGCGATCCGGTCCGTGCCGAAGAAGCCCTGGAGCACACCGACGATCGCCCCGCTGCCGCAGGTGTGCCCCGCGGGGTGGTCGGGATAGGGCGGCGTATCGATCAGCGACTCCCAGTTCTCGTCTGGCTTGGTGGCCGGGTTGCCGTCGCCGCCAGCTTCGCGGATCGCGGTGATCGGCCGCCAGAAGTTCCAGTAGTACTTGTCGTTGCGGCAGGCGATGATGGCGTCGGCAGCAGCCAGTC
>JBOGIN010000188.1:0-1583 GCA_050742275.1 Vicinamibacteraceae bacterium | reverse complement strand
GGTGTGATCCATCCCACCACCGGCCTGTGGTTCGCCGTGTGGCTCTTCGTCATGTTGTGGGTAAGCGACCCGGCGTTACGGCGGCCGCTTGCCGTGGTTGGCGCCCTCTGCGCGGCTGCTGCGGTGTGGGCGATGGCGGCGGGGCCGCTCGCGCCTCGCATGACGCGCTTCGATGCGGCATGGGAAGCGGCAGTTGCCGGGAAGGACTACGTCTTCCCCACCCGGTGGCGGCCGGAAATCTGGGCACTGCACGGTGCGTGCGTTCTCGTGATCCTGCTCGCCTGGCGGACGCGCCTGCGGCGCGGGCTCACCCATGCCACCGAGTCGGGCCTCGTTGCCGGCTGCCTGGCGCTCGTCGCCATCTTTCTGTTGTCGCTTCCCTTGATTGCGGGGCGTCTCGCGCTCGCCGTGCAGCTCCAGGTGTCGCGCGTGTTCTGGATGGTGGACTTCCTTGCCACGCTCTATGTCGTGTGGTGGTTGACCGCGGGCGCGCGTCGCGCCCGCCCGCGGCTCTTGCTCACCGTGGTGCTCCTGGTCTCGATGGCGCGCGGTCTGTACATCCTGACCATCGAGTTTCCTGACCGACCCTTCGCGCAGCTCGACGTGCACGCCGGTCCGTGGCGCGACGCGGGCCACTGGCTGCGCACGCACACCGCGAAGGACGCCCATCTCCTGGCCGATCCGGAGCACGCCTGGAAGTATGGTGCGAGCTTGCGGCTCACCGCGCAGCGCGACGTGCTCCTGGAGGTGGTCAAGGATACGGCGCTGGCGCTCTATTCCCGTACGGTGGCAGCGCGCGTCGATGAGCGCATGAAGGCAACCCGGGACTTCGGTTCGTTCAATGAGACGGCATTCGTGCGCCTCGCGCGCCGCTATGACTTGGACTACCTCATCGTCGATCGGAAGCTCACGCTCCCCGCGGTATACCGCAACGAGCGCTTTCACGTCTATGACCTGCGCGCGGCACGGATCTCGCATTGATGTGAAACGCGCGACCTGCGGGTCGGGCCCACCGATGATCGCTCGCCCATGAACGCGCCACCCCATCGTCTGCCATCGCGTGATTCGTGCCAGCTCCCTGCCTACGTCCCGTCGGCGCGCTGGAAGGGCGGTCATTGGATGACGGTCTACGTCTGGGCCCGCCGGCGCCTGCTTCCCGGCTTGTCGCCGGCGGAGGTACGGTACTTCGATGTCGCAGCGGATGCTCGCGTCCTGGCGCACTGTCACTGGCAGATCGACCGCGCCGCGCACCCGACCCTCATCGCGCTGCACGGTCTCGAGGGCTCGAGCTCCGCGCACTACATGCGCGGCATGGCAGACAAGGCGTTCGCCCGCGGCTTCAACGTCGTGCGCTTGAACCAGCGGAACTGCGCTGGCACCGAGGCGCTGTCGCGAGGTCTGTACCACTCCGGCCTGACCGCCGACGCCCGCCATGTCATCGACGAGTTGATGGCGCGTGATGGAATCTCGGCGTTCGTCATCGCCGGCTACTCGCTTGGCGGCAACCTCGCCCTCAAGCTGGCTGGCGAGTACGGCGACGCGGCGCCGGCCGCGCTACGCGCCTGTTGTGCCGTGTCACCGAC
>JBOGIN010000187.1:0-2275 GCA_050742275.1 Vicinamibacteraceae bacterium | reverse complement strand
GTCCAGCACCAGCCTGGCGCCGTACCACAGCACGAGCGCCGTCGCGACGGCAACGAGCAGATCCACCGTGCGCTCGAGACCGGCAGAAAGACGCTTCACGCGGACGCCGTCGGCCAGGCTTCGGTGGTTGTCGCTCGTGAAGCTGCGCGCGAACGCCGACTCGAGCGAGAGGGCCTTCACTACCTTGATCGCTGCGACGGATTCGGCTGCCGTCGCCGCGAGCGCGCCTTCGCGCTGACGCTGCACGCGGGACGCCTCGCCGATGCGGCGGCCAAGCCGCCCCGTGAACAGCCAGAAGCCCGGGAGCACCACGACGGCCATCAGCGCGAGCCGCCACTCCATGACGAACATCATCGTGAGCATGCCACCCAGGATCAGGACGTTCGCCACGAGCGGCATGAACGCCGTGACCACGGTGTCCTTGAGGAGGCCCATATCGCTGATGATGCGGAGTGTGAGATCCCCCTGCCGGGCCCGATGGTGGAACGAAAGCGAGAGTGACTGCAGATGCCGATACGCGTCGCTCCGTACCTGGGTGAGCACGCGCGTGCCCGCCAGGGCGAAGCCGACCGTGCTGAGATACGCGGCGAGAGCCCGTAGCCCGATCAGACACACCACGGAGGCAGCGGCGACGGTCAGCAGCACGAGCGGATCGACGGTGCCGACGGCCGGAAGCCGCAGGTTCTCGGCGATGCCGGGCGCGAGCACGTAGTCGAGCACGAACTTGAGAGGCCAGGGCTCGAGCAGGCGCAAGCCCACCTCCGCGAGCAGCGCCGCGAGCGCACCGCCGGCCACGCGCCGCTCTCTCCAGACCAGCGGCCAGAACCGACGGATCATCGCGTCGAGCCCGCGCGCCCCGGCCGGGGTCAGGGAACCGCCCGGCATCACGATCTCGCCTCCACTTCGAGCCCTGTGAGGCAGAGAATGCGTGCCGCGGCCTGCTGCCACGTATGCCGTGCGGCGACCGCCGCGCGTGCGGCGGACCCCAGGCGTCGACACAACTCTCCGTCATCACGCAGTCGCCGGAGATGCCTCGCCAGCTCGCCGGGATCGTCTGGCGTGCAGAGGAGCCCTGTCTCGCCGTCGGTGATTAGATCCTCGAGCTGACCGAGGCGGCTGGCGACAACCGGACGCCACGCGGCCATGTACTCGAGCACCTTGAGCGGTGAGAAATAGAAATCGGGCCGCGCCGAGTACGGCGCAACCGCGGCATCCATGGACGCCAGCAGGAGAGGGACCCGATCGGGCGGTACGGCGCCAGTGAAACGTGTCGCGTTGCTGAGCGCCAGTGCGGCGAGACCTTCGTCGAGCCGGGCGCGCTCGGGACCATCGCCGACGATGAGCAGCCGCGCGCGAGCGTCCTCGGCGTGGAGTCGGGCAAACGCGTCGATCAGTGTCGGCAGCCCGTGCCACGGCTTCAGACTCCCGACGAACCCGACGGTGAACGAATCGTCGTTCCCGCGGCGACGTGGCGCCGGCGCGTCGGGAAACCGTGTCGGATCGACGCCGTTCGGCATCACGTGGAGCTTGTCGGTCGTACCGATGAATCGCTCGACGTACGCGGCAGCGCCCTTCGAAACCGCGACAATGGTCTGGGCCGCAGCAAATGCATTCTTTGCGGTGAGCGATGCTGTCGCCGTGTCGCAGAGGGTGCGATGCTCAGCCTGCTCGTCGATGAGAGGCCCGTTGACTTCGAGCAGGCCGGCGACGGCATGGTCGCGGGCGAATCGCATCCCCTCGACACTCCACAGCGAATGACGCTCGTACACCAAATCGAACGGGCCTGTGCGCTCCAGCGCCAGGCGGAGGGGCGCGTTGGCTCGTAGTGCGGCGCGTTCGCGTGCGCATGGGTCGCTCCCGCGCGGATCCGGCAATGCGTGAACCCGAACGTCGCCAAGGCCGGACGGCGGCGTCCCCTCGACGCGGCTGGCGAACAGCTCCACTCGGGCGGCGCGAGCGTTGAGCGCGCGGATCACTTCTTGGACGTGGATCGAGCAACCCTTTCGACCAAAGACAGGCACGCCGGGATCGGCGCAGATGTAAGCCACACGCATCAGGCAACCCCGGCAGGCGCGTCAACGGCTGTCACCGCGTGGAAGATGGAACGTAGCTGTTCGGCATTGCGTCGCTCGTCGAACCAGCGCTCGACGAGCGCACGCGCCACCGCAGCGACCTGCGCGCGCAACCGGCCATCGCGCAGGAGGCACCGCAGCGCGTCAGCCAGTCTCTGCGGATCTCGTTGCTGCACCAGGACGCCGGTGACGCGGTCCTGCAC
>JBOGIN010000186.1:0-2420 GCA_050742275.1 Vicinamibacteraceae bacterium | reverse complement strand
GTCGTTCGTCTGGCGTCAGCACCAACGTGGCTTTCGGGCGTCCCGTGCGCATGCTCGATTCTCCTCTCTCGAGCAATACGATCGAGACGTCAGATATATTTCACAAATTACTGTTCCAGGACACTAGTGTCGTGTATCAGAAGTTCGTT
This sequence comes from Vicinamibacteraceae bacterium, assembly GCA_050742275.1. Classification (GTDB taxonomy): domain Bacteria; phylum Acidobacteriota; class Vicinamibacteria; order Vicinamibacterales; family Vicinamibacteraceae; genus WHTT01. The sequence goes on along the minus strand of JBOGIN010000186.1, from coordinate 2,271 downwards.
CACAAAAGCGAGCGATCTTCTGGAGGATCAGATCATCCGTCGCCGTCCAGATGAACGGCTTCGGTGCCGCATTGTGCGTCTCGAGATACTCGTGAATCGCGCGTTCGAGCGCGGCCACGCTGTCAAAGCTGCCGCGGCGAATCCGTTGCGACGTGAGCGCGGCGAAGAAGCGTTCGACTTGATTCAGCCAACTCGCACTCGTCGGCGTGAAGTGCACGTGGAACCGCGGGTGCCGCAGGAACCAGCGATGGACCTTCGGCGTCTTGTGGGTGCCGTAGTTGTCCATGACCAGATGCACGTTGAGGCGAGCCGGCACGGCCGCGTCGATGCGCTCTAAGAACCGGAGAAACTCTTGGTGCCGATGGCGACGATGACACGCCCCGATCACGTTGCCGGTCGCGATATCGAGCGCGGCAAACAGCGACGTCGTCCCGTGCCGGATGTAATCGTGCGTCCGTCGCTCCGGCAGGCCCGGGCGCAGCGGCAGAACCGGGCGTGTGCGCTCCAAGGCTTGCGTCTGGCTCTTCTCATCGACACACAGCACGACGGCGCGATCCGGTGGGTGCAGGTAGAGCCCCACAATGTCCCGCACCTTCTCGACCAAGAACGGATCCGCCGACAGCTTGAACGTCTCGGTGCGATGCGGCTGCAACCCAAACGTGCGCCAGATGCGCGCGACCGTCGCATGGGAGACCTTGGCTGCTTTGGCCATGCGGCGCGTGCTCCAATGCGTGGCCGCAGGCGGCGGGCCTTCCAGCGTGCGTGTGATCACGGCTTCGACCTTCCGATCCAGGACGGTGCGCGGGGCGCCCGGGCGCGGTTCATCCGCGAGCCCAGCCAGGCGCTGCGTGCGGAACCGTTCGCGCCACTTGCCCACGGTCGCGCCGACCACACCCACGCGCCGTGCGACCTCCTGGTTGCTGCGTCCTTCGAGGCACGCCAGCACGATGCGCGCGCGCAGCGCCACACGCTGCGCCGTCTTCTGGCGGCGCGCCCACTGTTCCAACTTTTCCCGCTCGTCGTCCGTCGCGTCGAGCGCCTTCTTGGGACGTCCAATGGCCATGCGCCGACACTAGCAGACGCATGTTATCGTTATGTTACGAACTTCTGATACACGACACTAGACGACCTTGACAGTTCTGTCGCCGGGGTGTCCTCGACCTAGCTGGCCGACCATCCGGCAGGGTCGCTCGGGCGAAAGGGAAACCGCTTTGATTTAAGCGCGGTTTGGCGGTGGCGACTATGGAGGCTCGAAGACGACTAGAGCCATTAGATGAAAAGCCAGGTTGAGGTCGCCGTGTAATGCGCCTCCTGCGCCACCTTCATGCAGGCTTCGGCACGAATTCAAAGCTACCTTGTGGGGTATTCATGTAACCGGAGTAGAGCGGGTAGCGGCGGCCCGCCAGGGGCGCTTCGCCCGAGGTCGGTCGAGGCTGGGGGGCCGACCACGGGTCCTCGGGGGTACCGGCGGCGTGGTCCTGCGCCGGCCCGGGTTGGCGACCAGATCCCGGAAGCGGACCGGGTCGTGGGCTACTGCGAGTTCGAGCACGCGGAAGAAGACCAGGCCGCGGCTCCGTGAGCGGCGGCGGTTGAAGCGGAACACGAACTCGTTCAGGTAGCCGGCCAGATGCTCCTCCTCAACCGACCCCTGGTGGGTGCCGAGCAGCCACCGCTTGGCCAGCGAGGAGACCTTGTGCACTCCGGGGAGCAGCTTCGAGGCGTCCTGACCGGACGCGCCCTCGAGCGGCTCGTGGACGTACAGCTCCCGGGTCGCCGCCGAGTAGGAGCGCCAGCCGTCGGTGATCACCTTGGCGCCCGGCTCGACGTTCTCGACCAAGAACGCACGCAGCGTTTCCGCGGAAGCGTCGGGGATCGGGACCATCCGGCAGCGCCCGAAGCCCTTGGGCTGCTCGCGCTCCACGGCGACGCCGACCAGCACCTTCTTGCCCTTCTGGCGGCCGCCGCGCAGCCCCGGCTCCTCGCCGCCGAAGTAGCTCTCGTCGACCTCGCCCTCGCCCCGCAGCCGCTCGCGGCCGGGCCGCACGAGCACCGAGCGCAGCCGGTGCAGCATCGCCCACGCGGTCGGGTAGGAGCCGATCTCGAGCTGGCGCTTCAGCGACAGCGCCGAGATCCCGTCCTTCTGGCTCGCGAACAGCCAGCACGCCGTGAACCACACCGTCAGCGGCGTGCGGGTGCGGTCGAGGATCGTCCCGCCGTCGGGGAGGTGCGCTCGTGGCACTCACGGCACTCATAGCGTCCGTCCGCCAGCTC
>JBOGIN010000185.1:0-4736 GCA_050742275.1 Vicinamibacteraceae bacterium | reverse complement strand
GCAAACCCGGCTCGTCGTCGGCGACCACAACGTCTTCATGGCCTGCGCGCACGTGGCGCACGACTGCCGTGTCGGGAGTCACACCATCTTTGGGAATGGCGCGACGCTTGGCGGTCACGTTCTGGTCGAGGACTTCGCGACGATTAGCGCGTACTCCGGCGTCCACCAGTTCTGCCGCGTGGGGCGGCACGCCTTCATCGGCGGGTATTCTGTCGTGACCAAGGATGCGCTGCCGTACGGGAAGACGGTAGGCAACCGCGCGCGATTCTACGGCCTGAACACCATCGGCTTGATTCGTCGCCGCTTTCCAGAGGACGTGGTCGCGCAGCTCAAGCGGGCGTATCGTTATCTCCTGCTCTCGAAGCTGAACGCGTCGCGCGCGCTCGCGCAGATCGAACAAGACGGGTTGGTCGCGTGTCCTGACGTCCGGTATCTCGTGGAGTTCATCCGCGACTCGAAGCGTGGTGTGATCCTTCGTCGTCCGACGCGGCGGGTCGAGGACGTGTTGGTAGAAGAGTAGATGGGGAAACGGGAAACCGGAAACAGGAAACACGAGCCGGGGCTGTCGACTTTGTAACAGGCGGGGCAGAACCTGAATTCGGAATCCCCGAATCCCCAATCCCGAATCCCGTTTCCTGTTTCCCGTTTCCTGTTTCCTGAAAATGACCATCGGCCTCATCGCCGGCAATGGCCGGTTTCCGTTCCTCGTGCTCGAGGCCGCCCGGGCGCTGGGGCACCAGGTGGTCGTCGTGGCCGTGAAAGAGGAGGCGGCAGCGGAGCTCGAACAGGCAGCGCAGCGTGACGGGGCGCCGCTGCACTGGGTATCCTTGGGTCAGCTGGGCCGCGCGATTCGCATCCTCGAAGGTGCGCGCGTCCAGCAGGCAGTGATGGCTGGGCAGGTCAAGCACACCAAGATCTTCTCGGACATCGTTCCCGATTGGACGCTGTTCCAGGTCCTGATGCGGCTCAAGGCGAAGTCGACCGATGCGCTCATCGCGGCGGTGGCTGATGTGTTGCGCGATCACGGGATCGAGCTGCTCGATTCGACGACGTTTCTCCAGCCGTTGATGGCGCGGCCAGGCTCCCTCAGCCGGCGGACGCCCAGTCGCGAGCAGCAGGACGACCTTGCCTTTGGATACCGCATGGCGGACGCCATCGCTGGCCTCGACATCGGTCAGACCATCGTCGTGAAGAACTGTGCGGTCGTTGCCGTGGAGGCGATGGAGGGGACCGACGAGACGATTGCGCGGGCCGGCCGGCTCGCGGGTCCCGGAACCTGCGTCGTCAAGGTGAGCAAGCCGCGTCAGGATATGCGGTTCGACGTGCCGGTGGTCGGCGTACGGACGATTGACAGCATGGCGCAGGTCGGAGCAGAGGTGTTATCCGTGGACGCGGAGAAGACGCTCGTCTTGGATGGCGATGAGTTCTATCGGGCCGCGGACACTGCCGGTATCGCGGTCGTCGGGCGCCCACGCGGAGGGGCGGAATGAGCCTGAGGCAGCGGCGTGTGCAGGTCGCCGTCATTGGCGTCGGAGCCCTGGGCCGGCACCATGCGCGTATTTTCGCGGCGCTCGATGACGCCGCCCTCGTGGGGGTCGTGGACTCGAACGCGGCGCGGGCGGCGGAAGTTGCCGAGGAGTACGGCACGCGGGCCTTCACGGATGTTGCGGCGCTGCCCGGTGTCGACGCGGTCACCATTGCAACGCCGACCGCATCACATTACGCCGTCGCGTGTGACTTCCTGGCACGTGGCACGTCGGTCCTGGTCGAGAAGCCGCTGGCGCGCACCGTTGAAGAGGCTGAAGAGCTCGTCGCGATTGCGGAGCGTCGCGGCGCCCTTCTTGCCGTTGGCCACACCGAGCGCTTCAATCCTGCCGTGGATGCTGCGCTGCCGTTTCTCACGCGGCCCCGCTTCGTCGAGGTGCATCGTCTTGGCACCTTCAGCGAGCGAAGCCTCGACATCGACGTGGTCTTCGACCTGATGATTCACGACCTCGACCTGTTGGTCGCCACGCTTGGTGACGAGGTGGTGGGCGTCGACGCGGTTGGAGTCCCGGTGCTCAGCGATCGAGTGGACATCGCCAACGCGCGGCTTCGATTTGCCTCTGGATGTATCGCCAACGTCACGGCGAGCCGCATCAGTCGGGACAAGGTGCGCAAGATCCGGTTCATCGAGCCGGCGGCCTACGTCTCCATCGACTACGCGAGCCAGGAGGTCGAGTGCTGGCGGTTGGTGCGGCGTGATGGTGAACGTCCCAGGATCGATGGCGGCAAGCTCGACGTGCAACGAGAGGAACCGCTCAGACGCGAGCTGGCGGACTTCATAGCCGCCACGCGGGAGGGACGCCCCCCCCGCGTGACCGGAGAGGATGGCTGCCGCGCGCTCGCCCTCGCCGACCGCATCAACCGCGTGATGACGATTGGGTAGTTCGGGCTTCAGTTCATTAGTATGTAGCGCGGGGCCTTTAGAGCGTGTGAATAAATTCGTGGGGTCCGCCTTTAGGCGGACCTGCATGGCCGATAGGGCCCGAACTCGCGCCGTCATGGGCCGCCTAAAGGCGGCCCCTACTTGAATTCTTCAAAGGCCGCGCGCTCCGTGCGAAAGAACGTTAAGTGAAGAGCATTGGTTTGGCCGGGTACGGATCATGGCTACAGAGATCTTGCCGGGGCTGGCAGCGAAGGTGGCTGCCGGCGTTCGCTTGACCATCGAGGATGCGCGCGCCGTGTTGGAGACGCGGGATCTCATTCAGGTCGGCATGCTGGCGAGCGACGCTCGGAGTCGACGCCACGGCGCCCGTGCCACGTTCGTTCGCGTATGCGATGTGCCCCTCGCGCAGGTCGGCACCGCGGAGCTGCCGCTGACCACGACGGGCGAGCTGCGTTTGGTGGGTGAGCCGGCGAGCGCCGAGGAGGCGCTCGGCGCGGTGCGCGCGCTCGTGGGGCGCGCGGGCGATGTGCCGGTCACTGGCTTTACCTTGCACCTGCTCTCCGGTCTCGCGGGGAGCCACCGCGACTTGACGGCTCTGCTCATCGCCGCGAGAGAGGCGGGGCTTGCCGCGATTGCCGAAGCGAGTGCCGACCACCTGAGCGGCGCGGGCACGGCGGCGCTCGCGCCGCTGATGGACGCCAGCCTTCCGCTCGCGCGCCTGGTGGTCGAGCACCCCATCGACGCGGCGAGCGCACCGGCCTGGCTGGACAGCCTGCGACGGCTGCAGGCAGAGACGGCCGTCATTCGTGCAATTGCGCCGCTGGCGCGGCAGCCGCCGGCCGACGCGCCGACGACAGGCTATGACGACGTGCGGTTGGTCGCGCTGGCGCGACTGCTCCTGGACAACGTCGAGAGCATCCAGGCCAACTGGCGACGCTTGGGTGCAAAGCTCGCGCAGGTGACGCTCCTGTTCGGGGCCGATGATCTCGACGATGTGCCGGCGCAGGATACGACGGACCTCGGCCCGCGCCGGAGCTCGCTGGAGGAAGTCCGGCGGAACGTTCGAGCCGCGTCGCTCGAGCCCGTCGAGCGCAACGCGCGCTTCGAGAGGCTGGTGCGATGACGCGGATTCGCCTGGGTGCCGTTGGCTACCTCAACACGCGCCCGCTCGTCCATGGTCTTCGCGAGCAGCCGAGCACGTTCGATCTCCGTTTCGATCCGCCGGCGGTGTGTGCCGACCTGCTGCACACGGGGCAGATCGACCTCGGCACGATTCCGTCGTTCGAGTATCTGCAGCGGCCAGGCTACCGCGTCGTGCCGGAGCTCGCGATCGCCTCCGATGGGCCGGTGAGCTCGGTTGCCCTGTTCACGGCTCGCCCGGTCGACCAGGTGCGATCGATTGCGCTCGACACGAGCTCGCGCACCTCCGCGGTGCTCGTCAAGCTTCTCTGTCGGCACCGGTTCGGTATTCACCCCACGTTCGACGCGCAGGCCCCGGACCTCGAGGCCATGCTGGCTCGCAGCGATGCCGCCCTGCTGATTGGGGATGCAGCGCTCTTTGCCGAGCACGAGCGGCTCGGCGCCCAGAAGATCGACCTAGGCGAGGCCTGGACGGCCATGACGGGGCTGCCGTTCGTCTGGGCATTCTGGGCTGGACCGGAGACGGACGCCATTTCGCCCCGGATCTGCCAGCTCTTGCGCGAGGCGCGCGATCGCGGCGTGGCGGCCGTCGACGAGATCGCACGCCACTTCAGCCAGGGCAATGGCACGCGCAGCGCCGTCGCCGCCACATATCTGCGAACGCATATAAAATACGTCTTGGGTCCAGAGCACTTGGAAGGGGTGCGCCGATTTCATACGCTGGCAGTGGAGGGCGGATTGGCGCCAGAATTGAGACCGGTGCGCTTCTTCTAGCGGGCCGAGGGATGACGATGTCCATGCGGGCGATTGCACGGAAAGCCGTGGCGGGTGGCCGTATCACGTCAGACGAGGCGCAGCGCCTGTACCTCGAGGCGCCGACCTGGCTGCTTGGTGAGACGGCTGATGCCATTCGTGCGCGGAACCATCCCGAGGGGATTGTCTCCTACATCATCGACCGCAACGTCAACTACACGAACGTCTGCGTGGCACGCTGCAACTTCTGCGCGTTCTATCGCACGGTCGGGTCGGCGGAGGGCTACGTCCTTTCGTTCGACGAGATCTTTCGCAAGATCGACGAGACGATGGCGGTTGGCGGTGTGCAGTTGCTGCTGCAGGGCGGCCACAACCCGGACCTCCCGCTGGAGTGGTACGAGGATCTCTTCCGCGC
>JBOGIN010000184.1:0-2564 GCA_050742275.1 Vicinamibacteraceae bacterium | reverse complement strand
CCTGGGAGGCACCGCCTTCCTCGGCTTCATCGCCGCGGTTGCCTTCGCCACGATTCTCGCCGTCGTCGCTGGGCTGACGCTTGCTGGCGCCTCGGCCCTCTCCCACGACATCTTCGTGCACGTCGTGCGCCGCGGCACGTCGACCGAGCAAGAGCAGGTACGGGTCGCGCGGATCGGCACCGTGCTCTTCGGCGCGCTCGCGGTCATCCTGGGCATGGTCTTCAAGGGACAGAACGTGGCGTTCATGGTCGGCTTGGCGTTTGCCATTGCCTGCAGCGCCAACTTCCCCGCGCTCCTGCTCTCGATTGTGTGGCGGCGGTTCAACACCGCGGGCGCGGTGTGGTCGATCGGCACCGGCGCGTTGCTTTCCGTGCTGCTCATCGTTTTGAGCCCGACCGTCTGGGTGGACGTGCTCGGCAATTCCGAGGCTGTGTTCCCCCTCCGCAATCCAGCCATCGTCTCGATGACTGCCGCGTTCGTCGCGGGCATCCTGGCGTCGCTTGCCACCCGCGAGCCCGACGCGGAAGCGAAATTCGAGGACGAGAAGCTGCGCACCTATCTTGGCGTCGGCGCTGAGTGATCAGGATTCAGGATTCAGGATTCGGGATTCCAGGCTCAGGAGGGCCAGGCCGCACGCAAGGGAAGCGAGCGGCATGGCGAGGGTTGTGCCGCGTCGACGGACGGCTCGGGGTTGCGCCAGTCTCTCAGCATGAGTACCTTAACAGTGCGCAGCCCAGGAGAAACGACATGCACGAGCGGACCACCCCGTCCCACTTGCGCCCTGTACCGATGCTCTTTGCCGCCCTGACGCTCGTGACGACGATGGCCGCGAGCGCGCCGGCGACCGCCCAAGTCCTGTACGGCAGCATGGTCGGCCGCGTCACCGACCCACAGAACAGCGTGCTGCCTGGGGCCACCGTGACGATCGTGAATGTCGAGACGAACTTCAGGCAAGGATCAATCACCGACAGGCGAGGCACCTACAGCTTCGTGAACGTCCCGCCCGGGCGGTACGAGGTCACGATCGCGCTCGACGGATTTCGCGAGGCCGTGCGATCGGACGTGCCGGTTACGGTGGGCGACATCAGCCGCGTCGACGTGACGCTGGAGGTCGGGGCGCTGACCGAGACGGTCAACGTCACGTCCGCGGCGGAGCTCTTACAAACCGACACCGCCGAGGTGGAGACCTCCCTGAAGTCCACCGAGATCCAGAGCCTCCCGCTGAACCAGTTTCGGAACTATCAATCGCTCATCGTCTTGGTGCCTGGCTCGCTGCCGCCGACATTCCAGAATGCAGAGGCCGACACGCCGCAGCGGTCGCTGGCCATGACCGTCAACGGGCAGACCGGCACCGCCAACGCCACGCGCACCGACGGTGCGACCAACGTCTTGGTCACGAATCCGCACCATACGATGTACGTGCCGCCCGCAGAAACGATCGAGACAGTCAACATCACCACGGGCAGCATGGACGCCGAACAGGGCATGGCGGCCGGCGCGGCAATCACCGTCACCACGAGGGCGGGAACCAATACGCTCAAGGGATCGGCGTTCGAGTTCTTCAACGACGAGCGGCTCAATGCAACGCCGTACTACTTCGGTCAGGGCGAGCCGCCCGAGAAGCTCCCCATCGAGCGCCAGACGTTCGGCGGCACGCTGGGCGGGCCCATCCGGCGCGACAGCGTGTTCTTCTTTGGCGCGTACGAGGGCCACGTCAGCCGGCGCGAGCAGTTCTCGTTCTTCAGCGTGCCTGATGCGGCGCTGCGCGACGGCGACTTCCGGCAAGCGCACAACGCGGACGGTACGCTGCAGCGCATCTACGATCCAATGAGCGGCCACCTTGCGACTGGAACGGGGCGGCAGACGTTTCCCAATGGCATCGTTCCCGCCGATCGCGTTCATCCGATCGCGAACGAGCTGCTTGCGATGTATCCGGAGTCCAATGTGGAAGGGACGGGCGCTGGCGGGCTCACCAACAACTATCGTGCCACCGTCGCCAACACGACGGACCGACACAACGTCGACCTCAAGATCAACTGGAATCGGACGAGCGCCCATCAAATCTGGGGCAAGATCAGCCACATGCGCGCCCTCGTGGACGACCTGTACACCTTTCCAATCGGCAGCGCGGATGACGATGGCGGCGACACGAAGGTGTATCAGCTGACGGCGGGACAAACGTGGTCGCTCAGTCCCACGCTGCTGCTGGACAGCGCATTCGGCGCCTCGAGCAACGACGTGAACGTGACCTCCCCGGACTTCGGGTTGGGCATGCTGGGGCTCGACCTGGGCATTCCGGGCACCAACGACCAGGGAGCGGGAGATCGGCGCTACGCGGGCATGCCAGCCTTCTCCACCGGCTTCACGACGCTGGGCGACACGCCCGGCTGGAGTCCTATCTTCCGGGAGGAGCACGTACAGTCGTTCACGACCAACCTCACGAAGGTGGCCGGCGGGCACGAGCTGAAGGCTGGGTATCTCCTCAACCACATGACCGTGGACACCTGGCAGCCCATCGTCAACGCGCGCGGCTCGTTCGCGTTCGCCGGAAACGCCACTCGCAC
>JBOGIN010000183.1:0-2927 GCA_050742275.1 Vicinamibacteraceae bacterium | reverse complement strand
AGGCCGCGCGCTACGGAATTCTTCACGGAGCTCGGAAGTCCCGCCCTACGTACCTGGCGTTGGCGGTACAGCGCGGCGTTCAGGCCGTGGACACAGACGAGTAGACACATTACTCCATATGAGTATCATTATCGTTGGCCGGTAGCGGCCGATTCGCGGCGAACTCGTATGCGCCTCCCCCGCCCGTACGGGACCTGGCCTCTCCTTGCTCACCTCGGCAGGGTCCTCCTCTGCGTCGCGGCCGCTGTATGCCTCGTCCCTCGCGCGCAGGCGCAGGCCCCCACCGACGCACCCGAATACGGCATCGACGTCTGGACGACCGACAACGGCCTGCCGCAGAACATCGTGCGCGCGATTCATCAAGCCCGCGATGGGTATCTCTGGCTGACGACGTTGGACGGTCTCGTACGCTTCGACGGCGTACGCTTCACGACCTTCGACCGAACCGGCTCGCCGGGCATCGCGAGCAACCGGTTCACACCCATCTACGAGAGCGCCGACGGCGCACTCTGGATCGGCTCGGAGACCGCCGGCGTCACGCGCTATCACGACGGCACCTTCACGACCTACGGCGTGGACGAGGGCCTGCGCCACAACAACGTCGCAGGCATCACGGGCGACGGGAAGGGCAACGTCTGGGTTCTCGCCGGCGGCCACATTGCCCGGTGGCAGGACGGGCATTTCCGTGCAGCCAAGCTCGACCTCCCCGCCATTGTTTTTCAGAATTGCGGTTGGAGCACTGAGATCTTCTGGGGCGTGCGCGATCGAACGCTCTATCACTTCACTCGCGGGCGCGTGACCAGGTGGACGCTTCCCGCCGGCGTGCGTCTCACGCGCATGGAAGAGGACCCATCGGGGACGCTGTGGGTAACGACGCAGGAAGGGACGATTGCCACCCTCACACGGCGGCCTCTGCACCAGCAATCGACGTCTGACGCAATCGAGAGCACGTGGCGCGAAGTCGATGGCGACGCCGAAATGTCTGTCACGCACCGCGACCGCCACGGCGTCGACTGGCGTGTGTCAGTGGCTCCAAACCTGAGTCGGACGCTGATCGTGCCGTCATCCGGGCAGCGACAAGAAATAGTGTTCACCAGGATTCACGAAGACCGTGAAGGGAATCTCTGGCTCGGGACCGATGGGCGTGGGCTCTATCGCGTCCGTGAGCAGACGGTCAAGGTGTACTCGGAGGAACACGGCTTGATCGGCCCGAATGTGTATCCCGTGTTCCAGGATCACAACGGCGCCGTGTGGATCGGCGCGCGCAGCGCCGGCCTGAGTCGGCTGCACGAGGGCCGCTTCACGAGCTTCACGACCGCCGACGGTCTGCCCTCTCCCACCGTGACGGCGCTCGCCGAGGATGGCGACGGGCGCCTGTGGCTGGCCGCGCTTGGCCCGAAGAACGGCGGCCTCGCGCGCTTCGAGGATGGCCGGTTCGTCACGGTTCCGGATCAGATGGTGCTGAACAATGCTGCGGTGGCGGTCATTCATCATGCCCCGACGGGAGCCGTGTGGCTTGGTACCACGAGCGGCCTCATTCGATACGAGGACGGCCAGTCGATTCGCTATACGACGCAGGATGGCCTCGCGGGCGACGACGTCAAGGTGATCATCGATGACCGCGCGGGTGGTCTCTGGGTCGGGGCATACGGTGGTCTCACACATGTCCAGGACAGCAGGCTCACGAGCTGGACCGAAGATGAAGGACTGCCGAGCAACAGCGTGCGCTCGCTCTATCTCGATCCCGAAGGCGTCCTCTGGATCGGCACCTACGACGGCGGTCTCGGCCGATTGGAGGACGGCCGCATGACGACCTACACCGTCCGCGACGGGCTGTTCAACAACGGCGTGTTCCAGATTCTCGATGACCAGCACGGCCACTTGTGGATGAGCTGCAACCGCGGCCTGTACCGCGTCAGCACGGCGGAGCTCAATCAGTTCGCGGCCGGAGCGCGCACGACCATCAATGCCCTCTCGCTGGGCAGGAGCGACGGCCTCCTGAACCCCGAAGCGAACGGAGGCAACTGGCCGGCGGGCATCAGGGCGCGTGACGGACGGCTCTGGTTCCCGACGCAAGATGGCGTTGCCGTCATCGATCCGGCCAGCGTCACGGCGAGCGATACCAAGGTGCCGGCGGTCATCGAATCCGTTCTGGCCCATCGCGCCCCGGTGCCATTCGAGGACGGCGTTCGCCTGGCGTCCCACCAGAACACGCTCGAGATCCGATACACGGGGCTCAGCTTCGAGAATTCCCCGTGGCTTCGATTCCGGTATCGTCTGAACGGGCTGGACGAAGACTGGGTGGAGGCCGGCAGGCGGCGCACGGCGTACTACTCGCACGTCCCGCCCGGTGAGTACACTTTTGCCGTCCTCGCAGCAAACAGTGACGGGGTGTGGAACACCACGGGCGCCAGCCTCTCCATCGTCATCGTCCCCCGCTTCTACCAGACCCGCTGGTTCTGGTGGCTCGTCGCGCTCGCGGGCGCCGCAGTGGCCGCGGGCGCGTACCGCCGCCGCGTCGAAGGGCTCAAGCGCGCACGCACGGCGCAGCAGGCCTTCGCGCGGCAGTTGATCGACTCGCAGGAGCGTGAGCGGGGACGCATTGCCGCGGAGCTGCACGACAGCCTCGGCCAGCAGCTCCTGATCATCAAGAACCGTGCGCTGCTCGGCACGATGGCGGAGTCACATCCTGACGAAGCGAAGGAGCAGTTCGACGAGATCTCGACGACGGCCACGCGGTCGCTCGACGAGATTCGCCAGATCGCACGCGATTTACGGCCGTACCATCTGGATCGGCTCGGTCTGACGCACTCCATCGAGGACATGGTCGAGCGGATTTCGGCATCGTCCGAGGTGCACCTCTCGAGTCGGATCGCGCAGATCGACGGCGCCATTCCCAAGGAGCAGGAGATCAACCTGTATCGCAT
>JBOGIN010000182.1:0-5538 GCA_050742275.1 Vicinamibacteraceae bacterium | reverse complement strand
AGAGCACACCGCTCACGGCTTCGACGGCCCACAGCAGGCGCCGAAACCGCCGATACGTGTGCAGGAACCGCGCGACGCCGACGGCCATCAGCACGAACGGAATCGCGAGCCCCGCCGAATAGACCGCGAGGAGAAACGCGCCTTCGGCGACCGTGTCGTGCGTCGCGGCCAGCGCCAGCACGCTGGCGAGAATGGGACCAATGCACGGTGTCCAGCCGAACGCGAACGCAAATCCCATCAGGAACGCGCCCACCACGCCAGGCTGTCCTCCCAGACGATGAAACCGCACGTCTCGATCGAGGAACCGGGACAGAAAGGGGCCCAACCAGAAGACGGGTGAGACGGCGATCAGGTGAATCGGTGCGATGACGGATCCCGTCAGGGCCGGTGCTGCTCGCAACACCAGCGCGAGCGCGACGAGCAGCAGTCCGATCACCACGCCCATCGCGATTGGAATTCGCCGCAGCCATCCGAGCAGGTGGAATCCGAAGAGCAGAATGATCCCGCCAGCCAACGGCGTCAGAACCGTCTTGTTCCCCACGAGGAACTGCCCGACCGCCGTGGCGGAGGCGCCAAACGCCACGAACACGACCGAGAAGCCGGTGACGAAGGCCAGCGACGACCTGATCAGGACGCTCCGGGCGCCCTCACCGCGTTGCAGTTGGTCCACGCCGATGCCGGTCAGCATCGACACGTACCCAGGCGCCAGCGGCAGCACGCACGGGGAGAGAAACGACACGAGGCCCGCGGCAAAGGCCGCCACGATTGACACGTCCATAGGCTCAGTCTCGATTTCGGACCGCCGTGTCGAGGGACAAGCCAGCCAAGGCTCGAATCTCCTGCTCGTAAATGGCCGGGCTGACCAGGCCGATATGCCGCTGAACCAGGCGGCCCTCCGCATCGACAATGAACGACGTTGGCAGGCCGAAGACGCCGCCAAACTGCGCGGCCACCTCGTCATCGGCGATGGCGACTGGATACGTGACCTTGTGTTCTGCGACGAACTGCTCGACCTGGTCTGCCGGCCCCTCGTCCATCGAGAACCCGATGAACTGCACCTGATCCGGGTACTTCTCCTGAAGCGCGATGAAGTCCGGGATCTCCTGGAGGCACGGCACACACCAGGTCGCCCAGAAGTTCACGACGGTCGTCTTCCCCCGCCAATCCGCAGAGGAGATCGGCCGGTCGTCCAGGTCCTGGACGGTGAATGTCGGCACCGGCTTTGGATTCGCCAGGAAGCGAACCGTGGTCGATGTCCTCGCCGCGCTCCGAGGGAGATCAGCGGTGGGCCCGGGCGACTCGTCTCGGTCGCGCGCATCGCCTGCGCCGGCGGCGAGCGACGTGCTGACCTGACGCGCCTGTTTCACGGCCACGGCGGCCAGAACCGCCACACCGCCGAGCACGAGCATCGCCAGCACACGCTTGTTTCGCATGAATGTCATCGTCACAGAAACTTGTAGCTCTCGATCTCGAGGCACCCGGCGCGGCGATAGAGGCGGCCTCGCACCTGGACCCGACGCCCCAGCAGTGATGAGTCCTCGATCAACACCGCCGAGGCCTTGCCCTCCATGAAGGTCCAGATCTTCCCATCCGCTGTCCGCAGGCTTCCGTGATGGCCCTTGAGGTGACACATGGACTTGGCGCCGTAGAGCGCTTCCAGCTCGCAATCACGGCAGACGAGCTCACCGTCGAGCACGATCGTCCGCGGCGTATCGAGTTGGAACGCCGCCCGCTCCAGTGCGCCCGCAACGCGCACCCGCACGTCGGATGACCAAACGAACAGGCCGAGCAGCAGGGCGAACGCCAGGGCTGGCATCACGATCACCGCACGCAGAGGCCGACGCGCCGAACCGAAGCGATCGTTGGCCCAGCGGACCACATCTGGCGGCGGATCGTGACGTCGCACGACGTCTCGCACCGCGCCACGGAGCCACCACAGCTCGTCGGCCGCCCGCCGGCATCCCCCACACTCGTCGAGATGTGCGCTCGCCGACGCCAAGCCATCCGCTGAGAGCTCATCGTCGACGTAGAGGTCGAGCGCTTCGCGAAATTCCTTGCAGTCCATCACCGTGATTCCCCGTTCGGGCTCCTCGTGGTAGCGTGGGCGGGCGAGGGGTTCGTCTTACCGACTCGAAGCAATCGGGACAGCATCCGGCGACCACGGCTGATCCGCGACATCACCGTCCCAATGGGACATCTCAGGACGTCGGCGATCTCGCGATAGGTCAGCTCCTCGACATCGGCCAGGAGGACCGCCCACCGATACTCGGCTGGCAGGGCGCGCAACGCCGCCTGGGTCCCTTCCGAGATCTCGTTCCGGAGGAGCTCCGGCTCCCACTCGTAATACGGCTCGAGACCTTGTTCTTCTTCGATGGGCAGCGGCAGCTCGAGGCGTGTCCGCCGCCAGGTGTCGGCCCAGACGTTCCGAAGAATCTGGAACATCCACGCGCGACAATTGGCCCCGCTGCGTTGCGAATCGAAGTACTTCCAAGCCCTGAGGCACGTCTCCTGCACGAGATCGTCGGCCGTCACCGCATCGGTCATCTGGCGCGCCACGCGGTAGAGCGCCGGCAGATGAGGCAGGGCCGCCTCTGCAAACCACTTTCGCCGCCCTCGCCACCTCGCGTGAAACAGCCACAACCTCCTTCTATGATGAAGACCGCCAAAAGGCTTGTTGCTATTCCCGATCCGCGTTCGGCCCTTGATCTTCCGGTCAGATGGGGTGTGGAATAGTGAGCTGCTTCACATAATCGGGCCTTGACGACCGGGCGACTCGTTGAACGGCACGTGGGCTACTACAATGAACAGTGATCAAGGACAGCTACGCCATGACGCTCGATCACTCATCGACATACGCCCTCGCCTCGGCACTCCTGATGTTGGCCGGTAGCGGGTCGCTCGCTGATGCCGCTCAACCGGAGCGCCATCAAGCGCTGCCCTTCGTGGTTGGGCAGCCGCTCCCCGGGCTGATCCTGCCGGATCTCGCCGATGGCCGGCCGCGCTCGATTGCGGAGCTGCGCGGTCAGAAGCTCATTCTCCACATCTTCGCCTCGTGGTGAGCGGGCTGCCGCGTGCACGTGCCCGGGTGGCACGACACAACCAAAGCGCTTCAGGCGGCGGGCCGGGTCCAAATGGTCGGGATCATCCAGGAGCAGCATCCCGATCGGGCGCGGCTGTTCATGCAATGGAAGCAGATGGACTGGCCGATTCTCGTCGACTCGCTGAATTTGCTTGGCGTGTCGGTCGTCCCTGTCACGCTCGCCGTCGACGAGCACGGCATCATTCGAGCAATCAATCCAAAGAAGGAAACGATCGAGAACGACTTCGTATCGAAGTCGTTCGACGCTCCGGCCGGCGCCGTACCGACGCGCGTCGCGGCGAGGCGTCCGAATCTTGACCCGCCGCCAACGGATGCGCCACCCGATGCCTGGCGTCAGCACGCCGAGCGGCTCTTTCTGTGGGGTGGCAGCAAGGCGCGCACGGGCGCGATCGAGGCATTGGAGCGCGCCCACGCGTTAGCGCCCGATGACGCCGCCGTGCAGTTTCGACTCGGCGTCGCGTATCGGGCACGGTACGACTCACCGAACCGCCAGCCGGGCGACTTCCGCCGCGCGGTCGAACACTGGCAGCAAGCGCTCGCCATCGATCCAAATCAGTACATTTGGCGGCGGCGGATTCAACAGTACGGGCCTCGTCTTGGTAAACCGTATCCCTTTTACGATTGGGTGTCGGAGGCGCGCGATGCCATCCGGGCGAGGGGGGACACGCCGGAGCCTCTCGGCGTCGAACCGAGCGGGGCGGAGCTCGCACACCCAGCGGAAGCGTTCGAGGCGACGAGCGCCTCCAAGCCAGAACCGGATCCGAAGGGGCGCATCCATCGTGACCGGGGTCAGCTCATTCAGATCGAGGCTCTCACCGTCCCGACCGAGGTCGCGCCAGGAACGACAATGCGTGCCCACCTGGTGCTGCGCCCGAACCTCGATCGGAAAGCTCACTGGAACAACGAGGTCGACGACCTCGTGGTCTGGGTGAATCCGCCCGAGGGCTGGCAGGTCGATACACGCTATCTTACCGTGCCTCGGCCGAAGGAGACGGTGAGCCAAGAGACGCGGCGCGTGGAGTTCGAGCTGCGCTGCCCTGAGACGGCGGCGCCCGGTCGCGCGACGATTCCCGCGTATGCTCTTTACTACGTCTGTGAAGATGTCGACGGCACCTGTCTCTATCAACGGCAGGACGTAACGCTCGATGTGCACGTACGTCGCTAGTGTGCTCTGCGGGGCACGCCGCCCTTCGGTAGGGCCCTATCGACGAAGGCCGATAAACAGCCATGGCACAGTCCGCTCCCTTTTTCCGGAGCCTCGGCCAGGTGTTGGCGGCGGTCACCGCCAACTGTGTTGGCTTCCGGCGGCGTTGGCGGGAGGCGGCCGGCGAGACTGCAACCGGACCGGCCGGATGCTGGGTCGGCGAGTGGAAAAGCGAACGCACCGGACATCACGGACGCCTGCGGTGCGTGCTGCGGCCGCTCGGGGACGATCGCTGGCAGGCCTGGTTCCACGCGACCTATTTCGACATGCTGAGGGCCTGCTATGCCGTCGAGCTGCAGGGGCAGACCAGCCCGGAAGGGGCACGCCTCCGCGGACAGGTCGACCTCGGATCTCTCGCCGGCGGCTTGTATGAATACGATGGGCACGCCTCGTCTTCGGAGTATCACTCGAGCTACGAGTGTCAGTACGATCGCGGCACGTTCAGCCTTTGGCGCGCGTGAGGTCGAGTCGGGAACCGCAGTATCTATCCCTTCTTCGGGTGCGTCCGGCGTCGCCGTTTGAGCTCTCTCGGTTCGAGGCGGCTGCCGGCGTCAGCCGACGCAATGATCTGACACAGCCCCCGACAGGTTGGCGTCGTCTTACCGTCCCACTTCGCGAGCTCCGCTGCAAGCTGATCTCGGAACTGCTGCAACTGCCTGATGCGTTCCTCGACAGCCTCCAGATGGCGATGCGCCATCGCCAGCACCTGCTCGCATGGCGTTCGCCCAGTGCGACTGAGCGTCAGGATTTCGCGGATCTCGTCGAGCGAGAAGCCGAGCGCTTGCGCTTTCTGGACGAACGCTAACTCTTCGATCGTGTCTTCCGAATAGCGCCGATAGCCGGCGGGAGACCGGGCAGGCGCTTTCAGGAGACCGATGGATTCGTAATAGCGAATCGTGGGCGTTGCGACACCCGCGCGCTCCGCCACTTGCCCAATCAGGAGACCGGCCATCTTCACTAGTACAACACCCTCGAGTCGAGTTGAAGGTCAAGGATGTGATCTGCTTGACCTTCAAGGCGACTGCAGTCCCTACACTCCACTCGTGGACGGACAACCGTTCGCAGAAAGGATGAAGACGTGAAGACAAGACTGTTCACCCTCATGGCGGCGGCCCTCGCGCTGTTCGCGCCAACCGCAACGGCAGCGACGAAGGTCGCGGTCAACGGCGGCTGCCCATTCTGCAGGTAGTCGATCCAGCCTCGCAGAGAGTCGGCCGCGTGCGTGGACGCGGTC
>JBOGIN010000181.1:0-4149 GCA_050742275.1 Vicinamibacteraceae bacterium | reverse complement strand
GTGTACGACCTGCCGTTTGGCAAGAACGGCTCCGGCGTCGGGAGCCAGCTCATTCGCAACTGGTGGTTCAACGGCCACTTTGCCGCCTATTCAGGGTCGCCGCTCACAATTACCGCCAACAGCGACGAGCTGAACGCGCGGGAGGACGGCCAAACCGCCCGCCAGGTCGGTGAGCTGCGAAAGATTGGCGACTGGGGCCAGGATCAGTATTGGTACGATCCGAGCGCCTGGGAGTCACCGCGCGATAGCTTTGGCAACACCGGCAGAAACAGCTTCCGCGGGCCGGCGCAGTGGCGCCTCAACCTCGGCGTGTTTCGCACGTTCGAGCTCGGCCCACGCTATCGCTTGCAGGTCCGCGCCGAGGCATTCGATGGGCTCAACACCCCCTGCCTCGGCAACCCTGCGTCCACGGAGGTGGACAACGAGAGCTTCATGGAAATTCACAGCCTCGGCTGTCAACGCCGCGTCCACCTGGGCGCACGGTTTACCTTCTGACAGATCAGGCGTCAGGGGGCAGGGGTCAGGCTTCAGCAGGGATCAGGCGTTAGGAGTCAGGACATCTACTGATCCGTGCCCCGCGCCCGGTGACACCTGACCCCTGACGCCTGCTGATCCCTGACCCCTGCCGCCTGATGCCTGCTGGTCCTCTTGACCGCCAGCGCGCGGAATGCTAAAAAGACCAGCACCGACTGGTCATATGACTCTGCTCGCGCTACGTTATTTGGTAGCTCCACTTCTCGCGCGTTCGACGCGCCCTCCTGGACTTCCGTGCGACCGGCGGCCTCACAACCTCGGCCCTCGGTGGTCCTTCCAATTGCGCCTGGTCAGGTCAAGTGACCTACCGGCTTTCGGGAGGTTGTGTCATGCTCTGCCCTCTCTCCGCGCCTTTGCGTCTCCGCCAGCGCGACCCTGATCCCCCCCAGCCTGACGGGCGCCGCCCGCGTCCTCGGCGGATCGCCCTCCTGGCGCTCTCCGTCCTCCTCGCGGCCTCGAGCGTTTCGGCGCAGGAGTTTCGCGGCACAATCGAAGGCCGCGTGAGCGACAGCTCCGGCGCGGCCGTTCCTGGCGCGACGGTGACCATCACCAACACCGAGACGAACGTTCCAGCGGTGGCGATCACCAACGACACCGGCACCTACACGGTCGCGTTTCTCAACTCTGGCACCTACACCGTCACCGTCGAGCTCGAGGGCTTCAGAAAAGTCGAGCGCGATGGCGTCGAGGTACGGGTCGGCGACCGGATCGGCTTGGACTTCACGCTGGAGGTCGGCGCGCTCCAGGAGACGGTGGCGGTGACCGCGACGACACCGCTGCTCGAAACACGGACCGCCTCCGCGGGGCAGGTCATCAGCGAGGAGCAGATCGCGCTGATGCCGCTCTCCGACGGCAATCCGTTCGTGCTGACCCGGCTCGCGCCGGGCATCGCCTATACGGGCGACCTCAAGTTCTCCCGGCCGTTCGACAACGGCGGCACGTCTGATATCACGGCCGACGGCGCGCCCGGCGCCAACGAGTTCACGCTCGACGGCTCGCCCAACATGACGACAAGCCGCGTGGCGTACGTCCCGCCCGCCGGCTCTGTCGAAGAGTTCAAGGTCCAGACCGCCACCTTCGACGCGCAGCAGGGCCACACGGCCGGCGCCACCATCAACGTCACGATCAAGAGCGGCACGAACGCCCTCCGCGGCGAAGGCTACTACCACTACCGCGATGAAGCGCTCTCGGCCAACGACTTCTTCCTCGAGCACGCCGGCGAGCCGAAGGATCAGCTCGAGTACGACAGGTATGGCTTCAGCGGCGGCGGTCCGGTGATGCTGCCCGGCCTCTACGACGGCCACTCGCGGACGTTCTTCTTCGGCGCCGCCGAATGGCTCTACGATCAGTTCCCGGAGCCGGGGCCACGCACCGTGCCGACGGAGGCCCAGAGGAACGGCGACTTCTCGGCGCTGCTCGCACAAGGCATTCGCATCTACGATCCCGAAACGGCGTTCATCAATGCCGACGGCCGCGTCGAGCGGCTGCCCTTCCCTGGCAACATCGTTCCGGACGATCGCATCAATTCCATCGGCCGCGCGTACCTCGACTACTTCCCGCTGCCGAATCAAGAAGGCGATGGCCAGGGGCGCAACAACTACTTCAGCCCGAATCCGCGCGGTGACGACTTCTATTCGTTCCTGACGCGCGTCGACCATCAGCTCACCGACACCCAGAAGTTCTTCGTCCGCTACGCACGCAACAACCGGAAGGAGTACCGCGGCAACTGGACCGGCGAGGTCAACGGCATCAATCCCATCGGCAATTTCCTCTTCCGGAAGAACGACGCCATCAACGTGGACCACGTCTGGACGATGAGCAGCCGCTCCCTGCTGAATGTCCGCGGCGGGTGGTCGCGCTTCCAGGAGCCGAGCATCCGGCAGCACGAGGGTGTCTTCGATCCAGCCAGTCTCGGCTTCTCCCCGGACGCGACGCAGCACTTCGGCGGCGCCATGTACTTCCCGCGGTTCGACCTCGATGAGTACGACGCCATCGGCGAGGATCTGGGAGGCGGCACCGACAACGAGATCTATTCGTTGCAGCCGGTCTGGACGTACATGGCTGGCAACCATTCGGTGCGCTCGGGCTACGACTTCCGAATCTACCGCCAGGACAGCTCTCCGGGCCTCCATGCCGCCGGCAGGTACGACTTCAGCACCTGCTTCACACGGCAGGCGGACAACGCCCCCTCCGCGCCGATCGGACAGGATCTCGCGAGCCTGCTCCTCGGCCTTCCGTGCGGTGGAGAGATCGACCGCAGCGCCGACCGTTTCAACCAGCAGCTCTATCACGGGTTCTTCGTTCAAGACGATTGGCGGGTCAGCAACAAGCTGACCGTGAACCTCGGGCTGCGGTACGAGTACGAAGCGGCGCCGACCGAGCGATTCAACCGCAACGTCCGCGGCTTCGATCCGGATGCCGAGCTGGCCATCACCGCCGCGGCCCAGAGCGCCTATGCGGCCAATCCGATTGCCGAAGTGGCGCCAGGTGACTTCCGCGTGCTCGGCGGCCTGCAATTTGCCGATGACAGCATCCGTCAGTTCTACAATCCCGACCGAAACAACGTCCAACCTCGCCTCGGCCTGGCATATCAAGTCAATCCGAAGACCGTCCTGCGCGCCGGTTGGGCCATCTACTCGGTGCCGCTGATCTTTCCAGGAATCTTCCAGCCAGGTTTCTCACAGTCAACCGATATCGTATCGTCGCTCGACGACGGCCTCACCATCGACGCGACCCTCGACAATCCCTTCCCGAATGGCGTGGAGGATCCTCCCGGCGCATCGCTTGGCCCGAACACGTTCCTTGGTCGCGGCATCGATGACGATGGGCCCTATCCGCTGGACGTGCGAAACGGCCAGTCGATGCGATGGACCGCCGGCCTGCAGCGCGAGCTCGGCGGACAGTGGGTGGCCGAGATCACCTACGCGGCCAACCGTGGAGACGACCTGACCACGACGATTTCTCTCAATCCCGTACCAGCGCAGTATCTCTCGACGCAGACAGCACGCGACGATGCGGTCATCAGCCATCTCACGGAGCGCGTCGACAATCCGTTTGCTGGACTGCTGCCCGGCACCGACGTCGACGGCGATACCATCGAGCGCCAGCAGCTCCTGCGGGCCTTCCCACAGTTCGAGAGCGTCGAGTCCCGCGCGTTCGACGGCTCGTCGACCTACGACTCGCTCCAGTTGCGGCTCGAGCGGCGGTTCAGCAACGGCTTCTCGATGTTGACCAGCTACACCTGGTCGCAGTTTCTCGACAAGACGTGGCGCATGAACGAGACGGACGCCGAG
This sequence comes from Vicinamibacteraceae bacterium, assembly GCA_050742275.1. Lineage (GTDB taxonomy): Bacteria > Acidobacteriota > Vicinamibacteria > Vicinamibacterales > Vicinamibacteraceae > WHTT01. Next base: position 322 of record JBOGIN010000181.1, on the reverse strand, counting down.
CCAACCGAGATTCCGGCGGGAGACGATATTCCTCACCGGTTCGTCTTCAACTGGGTGTGGGAGCTGCCGGTTGGCCGCGGTCGGCGCTTTGCCACGGACGCCAATCCGCTGGTCGACGCGCTCATCGGCGGCTGGAGTGTCTCCGGCCTCTACCAGTGGCAGATCGATCGCCCGATCGAGCTCGAAGACGACATGTACTACGACGGCGATATCACCCAGCTCGACGCGAGCTACTCGACCGACAATGTCGACGCGCCGGTGTTCGACACCTCCGGCTTCTACTTTCAGGACGAGCCGGTGATGACCGACGGCCAGGTAGACC
>JBOGIN010000180.1:0-2705 GCA_050742275.1 Vicinamibacteraceae bacterium | reverse complement strand
AACCAGACTCAGTTTTGAGTCAACACATTATAAACTTTGATTAATCAAAATCAAGAAGGCTCAAGTGATGGCGTTTGTCACGTGGTGCCCGGGGCGCCGAGCATGGCTGCGATCGGCCTGCCGGAATGCCTCGCGGGTCAGCTGAGCGACGGCTATCCGTCACCGAACCGTTCGGGCGCAAGACAGAAGATAATGGGCGCACACAGGAGGTGCCGTGCCCACTGAATCAACAGCCTTCATTACGCCTGACGCCCTGCTGACACACTGGCAGGGACATCGCCGGCTCACCCGGCGCGTGATCGATGCGTTTCCGGACGACAAGCTCTTCAGTTTCTCGCTCGGCGGGATGCGCTCCTTTGGCGTGCTGCTGATGGAGATGCTCTCCATGGAGGGACCGATGGTGCGCGGCGCGGTGACCGGCAACTGGAACGCGCCGAGCGGCAGCGATCCGCGGCCCAAGCAAGAGCTGCTTCAACTCTGGGACGACGCCTCGGACCAGATCAACGCGCTGTGGCCGCAGATCGCGCCGCAGCGGTTCGCCGAGACCATGACCGCGTTCGGCCAGTACACGGACACGCTCTACAACCTCATCCTCTACGTCGTCGACAACGAGATTCATCACCGAGGACAGGGCTACGTGTACCTCCGCGCGCTCGGCATCGAGCCGCCGCCGTTCTACGAGCGAGGCTGAGCCGCTCAGCATCACGGTCTCGCCCGTCCCATCCGCTCGTCGTCATCATGAGCACTGTCAGCCAGCGTGTCGCGCTCGTCACAGGCGCAAACCGGGGGCTCGGATTGGAATCAGGAATCAGGAATCAGGAATCAGGAATCAGGAAACGGGGAACAGGAAACAGGATTCGGGATTCGGCATTCAGGATTCGGGGGAATCAGCCAACGCGCTGGCGGTTGTCTTGACGATCTCAATGAGCGCGCGAATGTCGGTCTCCGACGTTCGTGGATGCACCAGACAGGCACGTAACCAGAACGTATCGCGCATGACGGTGCTCGACAGGAACACCTGGCCGCCGAGCTGCAGCCGTTCCAACAGCGCCTTGTTGAGATCGGTGAGGGCATCCGCATCGTTCCGTAACGAGGGAGGCACGTAACGAAAGCAGACGATGCTCAAGCTTTGCGGCTCGCACACCTCGATCTCCGGTTCTTGCCGGAGCAGCGCTGCGAGCTGTTCGGCAAGGGCGATGTTGCCGTCGATGGCGCGGCGATAGCCATCGACTCCGTGATACCTCAGCGCCATCCACACCTTGAGCGCCCTGAACCCTCTCGTTTGTTGAAACCCGTATTCGCTGAACCAGGGCAGCCCGCCCACGCCTGTGGGGCTGCCGTCCGTGCGAAGGTAGGGCGGGATCAGGCTGAACGCCGCACGCATCGTCTCGCCGTCGCGCACCACCACGAGCCCGGCCTCGATTGGGACGCAGAGCCACTTGTGCGGATCGAGCGCGACGCTGTCGGCGCGAGCCAGGGCCCTCAGTTGCTGGCGATAGCGTGCGCTTAGGATCGCCGGTGCGCCGTACGCCCCGTCCACGTGCAGCCACACGCCGTGCTGCTGGCAAACATCGGCGATCTCATCCAGCGGATCGATGAGACCCGTGTTCACGGTCCCCGCGCTCGCAATGACCGCGACCGGCCGGCTTCCATCGTCCACATCATGCCGAATCGCCGCGTCGAGCGCCGACGGCTTCATGCGCTGCGCTTCGTCGTGCTCGACGATGTGGAGGTTCTCGCTGCCGATTCCAAGAAGCTCGATGGCCTTCTGGTTGCACCCGTGGCCTTCGCCGGACTTGTAGAACACCAACCGGGAGGGCGCCGCCTGGACGCCCCTGGCGCGCACGTCGAAGCCGCATTTGGCATGACGAGCGACCGCCAGCGCCGTCAACGCGGCCATCGAGCCGCCGCTGACGAGCAGTCCCATGCTCGCATCGGGAAAGCCGAGCAACCGCTTGAACCAATGAACGACCTGCCGCTCGACGTAGATGGCGGCATGATTGCCGCCGGCGCAGCTCGAGTTCATTGCCGCTGCGAGCGCCTCGGCAAACACACCCATGACAGCCGGCGGCGAGTTCACCCAGGCAAAGAAGCGAGGATGCCCATTGCCAAGCGGAAACGGCTCGATCTCCCGCTGAAACACCGTCAGCAGGTCGTCCGCGCTCTGGCCCGATTCCGGCCACGGCGTGGCGTCCAGGTAGCGCGCCGCCAGCATCTCCGGAAACGGACGGAATACCTCCTTGCTCGGGAGCGTCGTCAGATGCTCGGCAATCAGGTCGACGACGCGATAGCCGATCCGCCTGATCTCGTCTGCGCTCCACTCCCACTTCTCGCGGTTCTCTTCAGTGTTCATGACACCCTGTGCTGACGATACATTCGACACGGGACGCCTCAGCGAGACATCCTGACCTGCCACTCATAGTAGGCGCGTCCGCCGGACGGCTGTTGGACCTTAAAGAATAATTGCTGAGCTTGTCGATCTCGTGGCATCTCGCTCGACGTGTTGGTAGAGGGCAGATCCGGCTGGCCAGGCGCTGCCGGGCCGCGCCGCACCGTCAATCGAAAAACCGGAAAGGACCAAACACATGCGATTCATTTGTATCTACAAGCCTGCCGCAGAAGAGGGTCGCCCGCCGTCGCAGGAGCACATGATCCAGATGGGGAATCTCATCGAAGAAATGACAAAGGCCGGTGTGGTGCTCGAC
>JBOGIN010000179.1:0-2181 GCA_050742275.1 Vicinamibacteraceae bacterium | reverse complement strand
TCATAGAACAGCCCCGAATACGACACGGTAAGCAAACCGAACTTCATCACACCTCCTGGTCGACGCCGCCCCGCGCACGCGGCGGCACTATGCCTTCAGGATCTGACGCCACACGCGAAGGAAGTTGCCACCGAGGACGAGCCCGATCTGCTCGTCCGAGAAGCCGCGCTGGCTCAACCCCTGCAAGAAGCTGTCACGCTGCTCGTACATCGACTGCAGCTCCACCTCGGTGTGTCCGCGATGCGGCCCGCCTCGGGGATCTCCCTTGTCGTGTCCGTACCACCCGACACCGGTGTGCTCGACACCGATGGTGTTGGCCATGTGCTCAATCTGATCGATGAGCACCTTGTAGGGCACGTGCTGGCTTCGCGTCAGGATATACCGAACGCCGATCACGCCGCCCGTCGAGGCGATCGCCTTCACGGCGGCCGGCGGGTGCTGCCTCGTCGTGTCGACGAAGGGACGAATATTGGTGTGCGTCGACACGATCGGCGCCTTCGAGACCTCGGCAGCGTGGAGGATGCCGGCCTCCGACAGGTGCGACACCCCAACCATCATGCCGAGCCGGTTCATCTCTTCGATGACGTCGATGCCGAACGGCGTCAGCTTGCCGGCGCCGCGCTCATCCATGGCGATGCCATCGGCGAGATAGTTTCGCTCGTTGTGCGTCAACTGGATCCCGCGAACCCCCATCCGGTAGAAGTCACGGACGAGCGCCAGCCGCGTCTCGCGCGAGAACCCAGACTCCGGGTCGAACTGGATTGGCTCGGCGCCTTCCATGTCGAGAAAGAACAGCACGCGGTTCCGGTCGGGCTTCGTGGGAATGTCCGCCTTGGACGTGATCACGGCGGCGCGTCCGCCGGTCTTGTCGATCTCGTGGCGGATCATGTCGAGGGTCTGTAGCGTCCCCTCCAGCATCTTGTGATTGCCGGCACGCAGCTCCGGGTGCGTGCCGCCCACCGGCATGATCACGACGCTGATGCCGCCTTCGAGATACCGCGGCAGCATGCTCTCGACGAGCGGTGAGGTCTCGCCCGCGCGAAACCGGTCGTTGAATTCGTAGATGTCGCGGTGACCCTCGACGAGGATGAAGTCGTACGGCGTCTTGGTGGTGCGAGCGGGCGCCTGCTGCGCCGAGAGCGCGCGGCTGCCGGCCATCGCGGCGACTGCCGCCACGCTCGCCGATCGTTCTAGGAAGTGTCTACGCGTGACCTGCCCCATGAAGCGCTCCGATCGTTCGGGGAGAGGCGCGGTGCGGTGCAGCGCCTCTCAAAAGCTGAACCGAAGGCCGAGCCGTACCGTGCGCGGCGCGACCGCCGTGTCGAAGATGTGCATGAACGTCACGCCCGTAACCGAGGCCGACGGGTTGGCGAAGATCGGGTGATTGAACACGTTGAACGCTTCAGCGCGCAGCTCGAGGCGGCGCGTGCCGCCAAAGGCAAAGCCGCGGAAGACGGAGAGATCGGCGTTCCAGCCACCGGGACCGCGGACCGAGCTCCGGCCGCTGTTGCCGAACCGCACGCCCTGAGGCTGCTCCCACGCGCTCGCGTCGAAGTACGGCCCATCGTCACCCACGCGGCCGACGACCGTCGGATCGGCCACCTGGTCGGCAGTCTGCGTGTTGCCCGGCATGTTGATGGACGTGCCGGCGTTGGCCGTCACCGTGAAGGGCTCGCCCGAATAGGCGAAGAAGACGCCGTTGACCTGCCACCCATCGGCGAGCGCCTTCGTCCAGCCGGTGCTCCCCTTGGCGAACGGAATCTCGTAGACGAAGCCGAGCTGGAGGACGTGCGTGCGATCGAACGGTTGCAGCGCCCAGTTGCGATGGAACTGGCTCTGGGCGTTCCAGGCGAAGCCTGCACCGCGACCGTCCTCGCCACTGGTTGTCTCGCCCATGGCTTTCGCCCAGGTGTAGGCGCCCTTCAAGAACAGGCCGTTGCGGAACGGGCGATCCAGCGCCACCTGCAGCCCGTGGTACTCGGTTCGGACACGCGGTCCGAAGCTCTCGAGCGAGATGTTGCGTCCGAACTCCTCGAAGAAGGGGCGACTCAGGTTGCCGCCGCCTGGCATATCGGAGGCGTTGATATCAAGGTCGCCGAAGCCGTCGGTCCCTTTCGTGCCCACATAGGCGACGTTGATCGAGATGTCGACCGGCAGCCGGCGCTCGACGGCGACGTTCCA
>JBOGIN010000178.1:0-2052 GCA_050742275.1 Vicinamibacteraceae bacterium | reverse complement strand
GTCTAAAGACCGCGCGCTACGGATTCTTTACAGGGGTCTCTAAAGGTCGGGCCTACAAGGGAGAGGGAGATGGCGCAACGTTACACCCGTCGTTGGGCAATGGCAGTACTGAGTGTCTTCCTCGTCGCCGACGCGAGCCCATCGTCCGACGATGGGTCCGCTGAGAACTACCGCGCCGCCGCGGATGCTGGTATGGCCGCGCTGGACGGCTGGTACGACCCGGCAACCGGGCTCTGGGAGTCCACTGGCTGGTGGAACGGCGCCAATGTGCTCGAGGTCACGATCAACTACTCTGCGCGAACGGGCTCGACGCGCTATCTCGACGTGCTCGCCAACACGTTCGAGCGTCACAGCGCTGGTCATTTCCTGAACGACTTCTATGACGATGAGGGCTGGTGGGCGCTGGCCTGGATCAAAGCCTACGACCTGACCGGCGAGGTGCGGTATCTCGAAATGGCCAAGACGATCTTCGCCGACATCACCACCGGTTGGGACACGACCTGTGGCGGCGGCGTCTGGTGGAGCAAGGCGCGCACCTACAAGAACGCCATCCCGAACGAGCTCTTCCTGACGGTGGCGGCGCGGCTCCATCAGCGCACGCCTGGCGACGAGGGCCCGGGGAGTTATCTCGAGTGGGCCGAGCGCACCTGGGCGTGGTTCGAAGCAAGCGGCATGATCAACGCGCAGCACCTGGTCAACGATGGCCTCACGGCCGACTGCCAGAACAACAATGGCACGACCTGGACCTACAATCAGGGCGTCATCCTCGGCGGGCTCGTCGAGCTGGCGCAGATCACCCACGACACGACGTTGATCGACCAGGCCATGGCAATAGCCGACGCAGCTATTGGCACGCTATCGAACGCGGACGAGGTGTTGGTCGAGCCATGTGAGCCTTCGTGCGGCGCCGATGGACCACAATTCAAAGGGATCTTCATGCGCAACTTGTCGCTCCTCTTCGAGGCGACCGGCGAACACCGCTACCGAGCGTTCATCGAGCGGAACGCAAAAGCGATATGGGCGCGCGCCCGCAACACCGCGTATCAGCTCGGGCTTCGGTGGGCAGGCCCGTTCGATTCGGCGGATGCCGCGCGACAATCGTCCGCGATGGACGTCCTCAACGCCGCGATCCCCTTCAGCGGCGACAAGCCCTTTGCCGTGAACCTGGCGCGCCACGAGCCAGCCACTAGCTCCGCATCGTGCACCGACAGTCAGGATGCCTCCCACGCCGTCGATGGCGCCATCGTCCGCGACAGCAAATGGTGCTCGCCAGGAGCAACGGGCCAGTGGTTGGAGATCGACCTCGGGACCGCCAGGGAGATTCGACGCTTCGCGATCAAGCACGCAGGCGCCGGCGGCGAGGACGACAGCTACAATACGCGCGCGTTCGAGATCCAACTCAGTGACGATGGTGCGTCCTGGGACACGGTTGTCGAGGTGCAGGACAACACGGCGAGCCAGACATTCCATAAGATTCGGGCCCGCACGGCTCGCTACGTTCGGCTGAACATCGTGAGCGCGCAGACGAATCCCGACGCGCAGGCGGCACGGATCTACGAGCTCGACGTATATGGACCGGACGGTGACCCGTACCCGAGCCTGAATCGAAACAACCTCGCCTTGTTCAAAGCAGCGTATGCAAACGGCGCCTGCGCCTCCTCCGAGCGGCCCGCGTTTGCTGTTGACGGCACCAGCGGGAGCAAGTGGTGTGCAGGCGCGACCGACGGCCTGTACTGGCTACGCCTCGATTTCGGCAAGCCGGTGTCGATCGGGCGGATCGTGTTGAAGCACGCAGGGGCCGGCGGTGAGAATCCGGCGTTCAATACCCGAGACTTTCTGCTGGAAGCCAGCGCCGACGGCACTGTCTGGAGGGTGCTCGCCGACGTCACCGGGAATGTTGCGAACAAGACGACTCAGCGCTTCCGGGTCACGTCAACGCAATACCTGCGCCTGACAATCACAGTGCCGCAGTCCAGCCCGGACTTCGTCGCAGCAAGGATCTACGAGCTGGAGGTCTATCGCAGGTAGTGGAAATTGAACCGGGTACCTTTC
>JBOGIN010000177.1:0-3512 GCA_050742275.1 Vicinamibacteraceae bacterium | reverse complement strand
CCCAAAGCCTGCAGTGCCCTGGAAGACCGTCGCGCCGGCAAAGCCCTCGCGGCGAAGCCGTTCGAGGAGCGCCCGAGAGAGCGGCGTGTGGTGGAATCGGTCCGACTCTCCGAGAAAGATCCGAACGAGAAACTGCTCGCCGTCTAGAACTCGCATGTCGCCTCCCCTCACCGTCCAAGCAGTTGCTTCGCGAGCATCAGCCCGAGCCATCCCGCCGCAAACGACCCCACGATCGTGGCCATTGCATTAACAACGGCGTGGCCATGCGCGCCTTCCTCAAGAAGACGACTCGTCTCGTAGTTGAAGCTGGAGTACGTCGTCAGCCCACCGATGAACCCGATGGTGATTGCCGAGCGAAGCGTCGGCGACCAGGAGAGCGTCAGGGCCATGTGCATGACTGCGGCGATGCCGAAGCAGCCAAGCAGGTTCACGATCAGCGTGCCGTAAGGGAAGGAGCTGCCGAAGCGTTGAGCGGCCCAGAGTGCAATGACGTATCGCGTACCGGTGCCAGCAGCACCGGCGAGGCAGATCCAGAGGAATCGTTCCATGCCGTGTCGCCTTTCTCTTTGGCGCCGCGGCGAGGAGGAACACACTCCCACGGCGAACCGTAGGAGTCATTGGCCGTCTGAGACGGCGGTTACGGCGGACTCCACCGCCAAACGAATAGCGAAGTGTCCTTTCCGCCGGCAGCAACTGTCAAGCCGCGCAACCAGAGCGCGACTCTATCGCCAAAGCCGGCAAAGCGCTAAGACGTTCTGTGGCTGGCGCTTACGCGCGAACCCGCGGCCTTGCTTGATTTGCGCGGATCCGGTGAAACGACTCCCACTCTCTCCGCCACGCGCTAACGCACTGAAACCACAGCAGTTACGCGACAGTGTGATTTTCACGCTAGCACTCCACGCTCACAGCGGCGCACACGCGCTCATCGTATGCGCTGCTCCCGCTGCCGTTTCGCCTCCTCCAGCCACCGCGCCATCTTCTCGTCCTTCGCGGCGTGGAGCGCCCAACCCTGTGCCGTGCCATTCCAGCGATAGTCCCTGATGGTCATATCGATGCCGCGGTCGATGAGGAACCGCATCGACTCGTAGTTCCCGTGAAAGACCAGCTCGTGCAGGATGCTCGCCGGCTCATGGGAGCTCCACGTGGTGTTGATATCGGCGCCGTGCTCCAGCAGAAGTCCGCCACGTCGAGGTGGCTGTTCAGAACGGGCCAGGCGAACGCCGTATCGAGAACTCGCTGTACGCTTTGCGCGCCCCATTGGCGTGCATACTCGCCGACGATACGGGCCAGCGTCGTCTTGCCGCTCTGCCGCGGCCCGTGAATCAGGACCGCGGGTGTGTCCGCCAGCGATTCGCGCAGGCGCGCCGCCAGGTAACGGGGAAATGGCTTGGTGTGACGGGGCACGACCCGTCAATTCTAGCGCCGTGGACGGCTGATCGCTAGATTCGGCGTCGGCTGATTGCTAAATTTTAGGTCGCCTGATTGCTAGCTTCCCGGGAGGTGCGTCAGCTGTAACCGTCGCGGTGATTGCTGTGGCGGTGTAGTGCGTATGCCACGCCATCGACCGGCGGCCACAGGCGTGAGATCATGATGCGCGCGCCTCGGCATCCAGGAATTGCGCCAGGCTCGAACGCAGGAAGACGACTGTCGGGGCGACGGTTGGCGACCGAGGTCACGGAAGGCCGGCTGGCTCCATAGGAGAGCGGGGATGGGCACGCGAGCGGGGACGAGCAGACCGATGCGGCGCATGTCGTTCTCGCATGCGGCGTCCGAAGTGCGCGCGAGAATGAAGACCGTGACGCGGCGCGTGGGCTGGCGGTTCCTGAAGCCGAACGAGTTGATCCAGGCTGTCGACACGGCGCGTGGATCGAGGAGCGCGGAGCCCGCGCGCCTGCTCGCCGTTCTGCGGGTTCGGGACGTTCGCGTCGAGCCGCTTGCGCGCCTGATCGAGAACGCGCGCTACGCGGAGGACGAGCTCCCTCGGGAGGGATACCCGTGCTGGTCGAGGGATGACTTCATCGCACGGTTCCTGCGCAGGCACCGGCTGACCACGGCAGATATCGATGTCACGCGCATCGAGTTCGAGTACGTCGAGCTGGACGTCCTCACAGCCGGATCATCGCGACCTCGAGGGCAACCGGTTGGCAGGGTGGCCGATATTCGATCAGAGAAATGACCGTTGCGCCTGGGCTCGTCAAGATGCGTTCCGTAACACTCACGCGACTTCTCTTCCTTGCCGCTGGTGCTCTCACTGCTGTGACCGCGCCTGCCGCCATCGAGCTGCCGCGGCTGGAGAAACGCGGGATGGCCACGCAGCTCATTGTCGACGGCGGGCCGTATCTGGTGCTGGGCGGCGAGCTGCACAACTCCAGCTCGTCGAGCCTCGCGTATGTGAAGCCAATCCTGCCCAGGTTGAAGGCGATGAACCTCAACACGGTTTTGGCCGTGGTCTCCTGGGACCTGGTCGAGCCGGAGGAGGGGCGCTTCGACTGGACGCTCGTCGACGGCTTGATCGAAGAGGCGCGGCGCAACGACCTGCGGCTGATCCTGCTCTGGTTCGGCAGTTGGAAGAACGGGCTCAGTCATTACGTGCCCGACTGGGTGAAGGCCGACGATGAGCGCTTTCCCCGCGCCAAGGTGCGCACGGGCACGCTCGAAGTGCTCTCCCCCTTCGCGCCCGCCAACTGGGAGGCGGACGCGAAGGCGTACACGACGTTCATGCGCCATCTTCGAGAGATCGACGACGATCGGCACACCGTCTTGATGGTCCAGATGCAGAACGAGGTAGGCCTGCATGCCGATACGCGCGACCGCAGCGGCTTGGCCGACGCGGCGTTCGAGGCACCCGTGCCGAAGGCGCTCACGGACTACCTCGTGGCGCACAAGGAGACCTTGTTGCCCGAGCTCCGCGCGGTCTGGCAGCGCACGGGCTTCAGGACGTCCGGGACATGGACGGAGGTGTTCGGCCCGGGCCCCCAGACGGATGAGATCTTCATGGGATGGCACTACGCGCGCTACTGCGATCGTCTTGCCGCCGCCGGCAAGGCCATCCTGCCGCTGCCGGTGTTCGTCAACGCCTGGATCGTGCAGCCGCAGGACGAATTGCCCGGTGAGTATCCCAGCGGCGGCCCGCAGGGACACATGCTCGACATCTGGCGCGGAGGGGCGCCGCACATCGATCTCTACGCGCCCGACATCTATCTGCCGAACTTTGCCGAGGTCTGCGCCGAGTTCGTGCGCAACGGCAACCCGTTGTTCGTGCCGGAGTCCCGCTCGGGCGAGCAGGGCGTGGCCAACGCGTTCGTCGCGATCGGCACCTACAACGCCATTGGCTATTCACCCTTCGGCATCGACACCCGGCTGCAGGACCCGGAGACCAGTCCCATTGCCCGGGCGTATGGGCTGCTCGAAACGGTCGCGCCGCTGATCCTGGAACACCAGTCGGCCGGCACGATCCGCGCCGTATCGCTCACGCGGGAGAATCCAAACGCGAACGTGGAGATGGGAGCCTA
>JBOGIN010000176.1:0-2334 GCA_050742275.1 Vicinamibacteraceae bacterium | reverse complement strand
GTCCCGGACCGGAGCCCATGATCTGGGTCGCGCGCGAAGGGCCCTCGATCGTAGGCCAGCACGCGACAATGCCCGTACGACTCTGGGTCCACGGGCGGCAAATCGATGCGTCGTGGGGCATCGACGTGATGGTGGCCCCTGAGCGCCAACGTCAGGGGCTGGGCGAGATCTTGTTTGGGACCTGGGAGAGCAACGTAGGCGCCGCACTGGGCATTGGCCTGTCGCCCTCCTCGCGCCGTCTCTTTGAAAAGTTGCGATGGCCGAGACTGGGCCCCATTCCCTGTCTCGTGAAGCCGCTCAGCCGGCGCGCCGTCAAGCGGGTGGGAATGGCCCGAGCCGGTCAATCGGGTCGTTTCTGCCGTGACGCTCCCGTACATCCGCCGGGTGGCGCGACCGCGGCCGCTTGGCCATCACGTCGAGGTGATTCAGCAGTTCGACGCGGGATTCACCGACCTCTGGGAGCGCATCGCTCCAAAGCTGGATCTCGCCGTGCGCCGGGATGCGCCGTACCTCCAATGGAAGTACATCGCGCCGCCGCATGTTCGCTATAACGTTGCAGGGCTCTTTGACGAGGGCAAGCCGCTCGGGTACGTCGTGTATCGCCACATGCGTGAGGCGCGAAGCCGCGTGACGCTGCTCGTGGACTTCCTCGTCGATCCCGATGATGCGGGCGCGTTCGAGACGCTGCTGGGGTGGGTCGATCGTGAGGCCGTGGCGGCAGACTCCGACAAGATTCGTTGTCACAGCCTCCATGGAGGATTCCGGCGCATCCTCCGGCGCAGCGGCTACTTCACGCGCCGTTCGACGCTCGATTTCGTCGTCAAGATCAATGCGTTGCCGCTATCCGACTCGTTCTATCGAGACACCGACCGGTGGCATATCACGTTCGGTGACGCAGATCTGGATCGCTAGCGGGAGGACCCATGAGCCTGATCGAGCGAGTCAACACCGATCTCACCGCGGCGCTCCGCGGCCGGGACCAGGTGACGACAGATGCCCTGCGCCTCCTGAAGACCGCGCTGACGAACAAGCGCGTAGAGCTCAAGCACGATCCGGACGAGCGGGAAGCGCTGCAGGTCGTCGCCACGCTGGTCAAGCAGCGCAAGGAATCGATTGATCAATTTGCTGCTGCCGGTCGCATGGATCTCGCCGATCGCGAGCGACACGAGGCTGCCGTCCTCGAGCAGTACCTACCAGCGGCAGTCCCTCCGGAGGAGGTGGCGCGCGTCGTGGATGACGCCATCGGTGAGCTTGGCGCTTCCTCACCACGCGACGTGGGCGCCGTGATGAAGCTCGTCATGGGACGTCTGGCTGGCCGTCTCGTCGACGGCAAGGCCCTCAATCAGCTCGTGCGGGAGCGGCTCAGCGGTTGAGCGGTCCTGGCTTGGCGCACGGGGCGCCGCATCGCCGTTTAGGACGACTAGTTCATCGTTCTGGGACGAAAAAATCGAGCGATCCCTAAACTTTCGCAGGCACTCAGACGTCTTACGTAAATGAAAGGCTGATCAAGAGCCTCTCATCCATCCTCCTTTTGGCCTCGGCCTCCCCGGTCGAGGCCATTTTTGTTTCACGAGCGCACATAACTGTCCGCCACCGCACACGTCGTCTCGGAGAGCGATACACCACTGTTCCGCGGCCAAACGTCGCAGCCCGCGTTTGCAGCTCGAACCTCGCCCCCTCGCCCCTCCAATTGCGCCTGTGGTACGCTGGGGAGCGAACGATGGAGCCCTCGTCGGCCCCTGAAGAGCTGAGTACCCACCGCGTCTCCCCTCTCGTCCCGGATTCCTCGCGCGACGACCCGACCGCACGGGAAGGCGCGACGCGCCCCACGCGGCTCGCCCGCTCGGCTGGCCTGGTGGGCCTCGCCACGATGGCGAGCCGCCTGCTGGGCCTGATCCGCGAGCAGGTCCTCGCGTACGCATTCGGCGCGAGCGACGTGATGGATGCCTTCAACGTCGCGTTCCGGCTGCCGAACCTCGTGCGCGACCTGTTCGCCGAAGGGGCGATGAGCGCTGCGTTCGTGCCGACGTTCACGCGTCACCTCACGCAGCGTGGCAAAGGAGAGGCATGGCGGCTGGGCGCGCGTGTGATGAGCGCGCTCATCGTGGTGACGGGGCTGCTCGTCCTCCTGGGGATGTTGTTTGCGGATCAGCTCGTATGGCTCTACGCCGGCGCGTACGCCACCGAGCCGGGCAAGCTGGAGCTGACCACTCAACTGACCCGCGTGATGTTCCCGTTTCTGACGCTGGTCGCGGTGGCCGTCGCGATGATGGGGATGTTGAATGCGATTGGGTACTTCTTCGTCCCGTCATTGTCACCGGCGTTGTTCAACGT
>JBOGIN010000175.1:0-6271 GCA_050742275.1 Vicinamibacteraceae bacterium | reverse complement strand
TAGCACGCTCGCCGCCGCCACCCCATTCCTGTTGTCGTTTATTACTTTCCAGCGTCTTATCCGGCCATCACGACCGTCGAGCAGCTGGAGGAGCTGTGCGCGCTCCCGAACGTGCTCGGCGTGAAGTTCACCGATTTCGATCTCCACACGATGGCCAGGATGACGCGGTCCGATCGATGTGTCTTCAACGGCCGCGACGAGGTGTTCGCGGCGGGTCTTCTCATGGGCGCCGACGGCGGTATCGGCAGCTTCTACAATCTGGTCCCAGAGCTCTTCGTCCGCATCCATGCGCTCGCCCGGGAAGAGCGATGGACGGAGGCACGCACGGCTCAGCGCGAGGTCAACGCGCTCATCACGTTGACGCAGTCATTTCCGCTGTTTCCGGCGATCAAGCAAATGCTCGCCTGGTCCGGCATCGACTGCGGCGTCTGCTTGCCTCCACGGCGGCCGTTGAACGACGACGAGCGCGCGGCGCTGCGCCACGCGCTCGTCGACAATGGGTTCGGTGCTATGCTGGCCACCTCGCCAAGGTCGGCTTGACTCGCGGAGTTGGTATGCGCCGTCGTTGGTTACTGGTAGCTGGCTCGATCACAGCCGCATCGATGGTCGCTGCGTGCGGTCGTCCGGCATCGACCCTCGCACTCGATCGTCCACAGGTGATTCAATCCCCTACGGGACCGGGCAGCATGGCGCCAGGCTTGAGCGTCTCACCGGACGGGCGCGTCATTCTGAGCTGGTTGGATGCCAACGACCCACCCCAGGCAGCCCTGCGGTTCGCCGAGCTCTCCGGCGACACCTGGTCCTCCGCACGAACCGTTGCCTCAGGTGAACGCTTCTTCGTCAACTGGGCCGATGTGCCTTCCGTGCAACGCATCGGCGGGACGCTCACCGCGCACTGGCTCGAAAAGAATGGCTCCGGCTCCTACGACTATGTCGTGCGCGTTCGTCTGTCGCGTGACGGTGGATCGAGCTGGTCACCACCGCTTACGCCGCACGCCGACGCAACGCTCGGGGAGCACGGCTTCGTATCGTTTTTCCGCCGTCCGGACGAGGAGATTGGCTTGGTCTGGCTGGATGGGAGAAACATGTCAAGTGGTGACGACCACGCCGGCGGCGGAGGTGCGATGACGCTACGTGCCGGCGCGATCGATGCAGAGGGGAATGTCGCGGAAACGCTCGTGGACGACCGCGTGTGCGAATGCTGCCCGACGGCCGCTGCCCAGACAGATGAGGGCATCGTGGTTGCATATCGTAACCGGAGCGACGATGAAATCCGCGACATCTACGTCACTCGCCTGGTCGAGGGCAGGTGGAGCGACGCTCGCCCCGTCGCCCGCGACGGCTGGAAGATTGCCGGCTGTCCGGTCAACGGCCCGGCAGTCGCGGCTGACGGACGGACCGTCGTGCTCGCCTGGTTCACGGGCGCGAACGATCGACCGAAAGTGCAAGCGGCATTCTCACGGGATGCTGGCAAGACCTTTGGTGCGCCGATACTCGTCAGCGACGAAGCCCCGATCGGACGCGTCAGCACTGCGCTGCTACCTGACGCGTCGGCGCTGGCCGGTTGGATCCAGTCAAGGGAGTCATCGGCCGAGCTGCGCGTCCGCCGCGTCAGCAGCGATGGCAACGCAGCCGAATCCATCGTTGTCGCACGCGTCTCGTCCGGCCGCGACAGCGGCTATCCCCGACTGGTGCGGGCTGGCAACCAGATCGTCTTCGCTTGGACCGACTCGACGCATGGCGTACGCCGCGTCCGAACGGCGTTGTGGACGCTTCAAGACGTCAGTTCTCCGTAGGCCCAGCCAAGAACCACCGCGAGCGTCAGCTCCGCTTCCCGTTCATTCCCTCGCACTCGTGTGGTCATGGACGATACGCCAGTCGCCGTCCAAGCGCCGTAGCACGAGCGTGAAGACGCCGCCGGACGGGATGCCCTTCCGCGTGAGGTGCCAGCGGCCGAGCACCCAGGCGGCCTCCGAGCCAAGCATCGTGACCTCGAGGTCCTCGAAGGCGAGCTGACCCATGGTGTCGACATCGCTGCCGTAGCGCTTGCGGTACCTCTCGTAGGTCGCCTGCCATCCACGACGCACCTCGGCCCCTGAAGTAAACACCAGATTCGGGCTCCGCCAATAAGGCGCCATGAAGCCTTCGAGGTCGCCGCGGTTCCAGGCGGCTACCTGTTCTTGGAGCAGCGTGCGGATGGCCTCGACGCCGGCGGCGCGGTCGTCACGCGCAGGGGGGGCGTCCTGAGCGCGCAGCGGCCCGGCTACCATCGTTGTACTCAGAACAACGGCAGTAAGCACGTGCATCAGCATCGCGACAGAGTCCATTCCTTTCCGCAAGCGCCAACGGCCCTCGACGTCACGCGAGCGTCGTGAGACGCGGCTGGAAGCCGCGGCTCGCAAGGAAATCGCCGGCTGGGACTTGCGCCGCAGGTGCGTTCTAGCATAGAACGAGAGCGCCATGAAGCGCCGAGACTTCCTGAAAGCAGGCGGCTTTGCCGCCCTATCCCTGTCCACCATCCCCCTGCGTTCCTTTGCCCAGACGCCGAAGCGCGTGGGGCTCATTGGCTCAGGCTGGTACGGCAAGGCGGACCTCCTCCGGCTCGTGCAAGTGGCTCCAATCGAGGTGGTCTCGCTCTGTGATGTCGACAAGGACATGTTGGCCAAGGCGGCCGCCC
Source organism: Vicinamibacteraceae bacterium (assembly GCA_050742275.1). Classification (GTDB taxonomy): domain Bacteria; phylum Acidobacteriota; class Vicinamibacteria; order Vicinamibacterales; family Vicinamibacteraceae; genus WHTT01. The sequence goes on along the minus strand of JBOGIN010000175.1, from coordinate 3,594 downwards.
TGGTGGCAACACGACAGGCCTCGAAGAAGACGCCGCGGACCTACGGCGACTACCGGACGATGCTCGCCGAGAAGGATCTGGACATCGTGCTCGTTGCGACACCTGATCACTGGCACGCGCTGCCGATGATTGCGGCGGTCGAGGCCGGGGCCGATGTCTTCGTCCAAAAGCCGATCAGCGTCGATATCGTCGAAGGCCAGGCGATGCTCGCCGCCGCGCGCAAGCATCAGCGCGTGGTGCAGGTGGGGACGCAGCGACGCAGCACGCCACATCTCGTCAACGCGCGAGATCGCGTGATCCGCGAGGGAAAGCTCGGCAAGATCGGCCACGTCGAGATCTACTGCTATTACCACATGCGCGCCAACGAGAATCCACCTGACACGGCGCCGCCGCCCAATCTCGACTACGAGATGTGGACTGGCCCCGCGCCCATGCGCCCGTACAACGAGCTCGTGCATCCACGGAGCTGGCGCGCCTTCATGGAATACGGCAACGGCATCGTCGGCGACATGTGCATTCACATGTTCGACATGGTTCGCTGGATGATGGACCTCGGCATGCCCAAGCGGGTGTCCTCGTCTGGCGGCATCCTAGTGCAGAAAGACAGCAAGGCCAACATCACCGATACGCAGAGTGCGACGTTCGACTATGGTGACCTCCAAGTCGTGTGGACGCACCGAACGTACGGCGATCCGCCGGATCCGAAGTATCAGTGGGGCGCGACGTTCTACGGCGACAAGGGCACGCTCAAGGCGAGCGTCCACAGCTACGACTTCACGCCGTCCGGAAAGAACGCCGGCCCGCCAATTCACGAGGATGTGACGTACGAGTTCGAGAAGTACCCCGAGGACAAGACCGAGGAAGATCTGGAGACACACGTGGCGCCCGCCATCCGCGCCCACATGCGCGACTTTCTCTCCTGCATCGAGAGCCGCGGTCGACCGGTGGCCGACATCGAGGAGGGGTACATCTCCACGGCCGCGTGCATCCTGGCGAACCTGTCGCTCGACGTCGGACGGACGCTCACCTGGGATCACGCGACGGGGCAGATTGTGGACGATGAGGAGGCGAATCGGCGCCTGCGCCGCCAGTACCGAGGGCCATGGAAGCATCCGGAGCCTGACGCGGTCTGAGCTGGTGGCTTCCCGGGAGTTTCTCGAAGGGGGTATCGAGAATCGGATACTCCTTCCACGCGTTGAAGTCGAAGTGCCACCACTCGGTCTCATAGACGGAGAAGCCTTCGGCTTCCATCACCTTGCGCAACAGGGCTCGAAGCCACCGCTGCCGCGACGTGCCGCCGAGGTAATCGGGAAACGCGCGGTCCGAGAACTCATCGTACCCGCTCACCATCTGGACGGGGTTCCCGGTCGCGAGCTCGTACATCGTCAAATCAACCGCGCATCCACGGTTGTGTCTGGACCCCTGCGACGGATCCGCGACGAAGATGCGCTGTGAGGGCGGCGTCGCCTCCCAGAACATCTTCGTGACGGTCCATGGACGATACGCATCATGGATGAGGAGCCCATACCCGAGGGGTTTCAACGAGTGGTGGGCGCGCGCCACGGCGTCGGCGGCTGGCCGCTGCATCAACGCGCGCGGCGCTTGGTAAAAGGCCGCACCCATGAAGTTGTTGGTCGTCGCATACCGGATGTCGTATTTGATCGTGGCGTCAAGCGACGACAGCTCGACCAGGTCCGGCTGGCGCTTGCCCGTTTCGACGGGCGGCTTCGACGCCGCAGCCTGCTTGCGCAGCTTCTCGACGGGCGCGAGTGGCGTGATGCGGAACGTGCCTTCGCTCAAACCAACCGGCCTCCGCTCGAAGCGCACGCCGGCTGCAATCACTTCGGTCGCTTGTCCCTCCGCGTTCCTGATGAAGCGCAGCTTCTCTCCGTCGTAGAGACCCGACTTCGGGAACGCGAAGAGATCGGGACCGAGCTGCTGCAGCGGGTACAAGAAGAACCACTCGATGAGCGCGTGCAGCTTTCCGTGCCGCTCGAGAATGTAGAGCACGTTGTGATCCCAGCCGTACTCCCCAATCAAGCCGGTCCAAGCTTCCGGTGGTGGCGCGGGGATGGTGGGGTCGCTCACGCGACGGTAGCTGACGCCCTCCACCTCGAGCACACCGTCGCCGCGACGCTTGATTGACCGGCCGTAGACGTGTCGGTCGTCCACTCGCAGCTCGTTCGTCGACGCGCCAGCCGATTTCAGCGTTGCTTGGAAGCTGTCCATGTTCGCCACGAGCGTGCCGCGGCGTTCGGCCAGCTCGATGCGCTCGTCACCACCGGCCGCAGCGTACGTGCCGGCCAGCCGCTCGACTGCTTCTGGAGCAAGCGGCCGGGATAGCGCCAGCTCCGGCAAGGGCTTTCCGTCGCGCACGGCAAGCAGTGACGACATCGCCTCTCGCGCGATGCGCCCCATGACCGCGTTCGCGGCATCCATGGTGGTGGCGAGCACGACGCCGAGCTTGGCATCCGGCATGGCCTGAAGCTCGGTGGCGAAGCCGTAGATGGCGCCGTTGTGGCCGACCACCCTCTCGTCCTCGAATTGTCGAATGTTGAAGCCAATGCCGAAACCGTCGGTCGCCCCAAACTGAGGTACCCACATCGCTTCCAGCGTCTCGGGCTGGAGGAGAGGGCCGTTCGGTCCCTGCCCTCGACGAAAGAGCACGCTCATGAAGCGCCCCAGATCCGTCACCGTCGAATACATGCTGCCGGCCGGCGCCATGCCGAGCTGGAATGTCGGCGCCTCGAACTGGCGGCCGAAGTAGGTCCACATGTATGCGTTCGCCAGCGCCTCGGTGACAGTGGGCGTTGGCTCGAATGTGCTGTGCGTCAGCCCCAGCCGCGCGATGACGCTCTCTTGCAGGGCCCGCTCGAACGGCGTCTTCGTCAGCACTTCGACGACGCGACCCACGACCGCGATGCCGGCATTGGAGTACTTCGTGTGCGTCCCAGGCTCGTAGATCAGCTCCGTGGCGTTCAGCGATCGCACCGTTGCCTTCAGCGACGGTGCAGTGTCGTCGAAATAGTGGCCGACCGGCGGCTCGCGCTGGAGGCCGGATCGGTGCGACATCAGATGTCGCAGGGTGATCGGCATCCCGAATGGAGTCTTCGGCGCGAAATCGGACAGATAGGTTGTCACCGGCTCGTCGAGATCCACCTGGCCCCGCTCCACCAGCTGCATCACGGCGATGTCGGTGAAGAGCTTCGATACCGAGCCGACGCGATAGACGGTGTCCTCCGTGGCTGGCGTCTTGCTGTCCGGATCCGAATAGCCGAATCCCTTGGCCCACACGATCTCTTGATCGTCGACGAGCGCGATGGACACGGCAGGCAGCCCCTTGGCCTGCATCTCATGGGTAATCAGACGCTCGATCCGCGCGATGGTCGCCTCGTATCGCTGCGCGCTCTCCGCCTGCCGGGCCGGCGGCGCCGTGAACACGTGCGCTCGACCGGCCAAGACGAGGATCAATAGGATCCCCAGCATGCCGCCGCCGGTCCAAGCGATGCCCCTCCGTTCCCCGCTGATCGCTCGTCGCATCATTGTCGTTCACCTCATCCCGGCAGGGGATTGCTGTCCGCGCGGCCTAAAGGC
>JBOGIN010000174.1:0-4587 GCA_050742275.1 Vicinamibacteraceae bacterium | reverse complement strand
CGACCTATCTGATCCCGTATATTGCGCACGTGCCGCTGGAGCCTCGCGCGGCGGTCGCGGAGTGGAACGATGGCAAGCTGACCGTCTGGGTTGGCACGCAGCGCCCGTTCGGCGTGAGGAGCGAGCTCTCGGAAGCGTTCAGCCTTCCCGAGAGCCGCGTGCGCGTCCTCGTGCCGGACATGGGCTCCGCGTACGGCGGCAAGCACACCGCCGAGCACGCGGTGGAGGCGGCTCGCCTTGCCAAGGCCGCCGGTCGACCCGTCAAGCTGGTATGGACGAGGGCCGAAGAGTTCGGGTGGGCGTACTTCCGTCCGGCCGGGGTCATCGAGGTTGCAAGTGCGGTCGACGGGGACGGCCGGCTCGTCGCCTGGGAGTTCGACAATTGGAACTCCGGCGCAGCCGGCATCGAGACGCCCTATGAGGTGCCGAATCGGCGCATCGCGTTTCATCCGTCGGAGTCACCGTTGCGGCAGGGCTCGTATCGCGGCCTGGCGGCAACCGCCAATCACTTCGCCCGCGAGGTCCACATGGACGAGATCGCGCGGGCGCTGGGGATCGATGCCGTGGAGCTCCGCATGAGGAATCTGAAGGACGCGCGGATGCGAGCCGTCCTGACGGCTGTTGCCGAGCATGTGGGTTGGCCTCGCGACGCCGGAGCCGGGCGTGCGCTGGGCATCGCGTGCGGCACGGAAAAGGACAGCTACGTGGCCACGGCTGCGGAGGTTTCCAAGACGGCCTCTGGCCTTCGTGTCGAGCGTCTCGTGGCGGCCTTCGAATGCGGCGCGATCGTCAATCCGGATGGCGTGCGCAATCAGGTGGAGGGCGCGCTCGTTCAAGGGCTTGGCGGCGCGCTGTTCGAGGCCGTCGAGTTCGCCGGCGGCAGAATTCTCAACGGCAGCATGGCGAAGTATCGTGTGCCGCGCTTCGCCGACATGCCAGCGCTGGACGTCCTGCTCCTGGACAGACCGGACCTTCCGTCGGCGGGCGCCGGTGAGACGCCGATTGTCGCCGTGGCGCCAGCAATCGCGGCTGCCGTACGCGCGTTTGGCTCCGTCGGCTCCGCCCTGCCCGTTCGCCTCGACGCGTGACGCTCCTGGCGCCGCGGTGAGGGGCTGGTCAGGCGGTGGTTCCGCCGCAGCTCGAGCCGGCTCCTGCCGTGCAGCCGAAGCAATGCCGGTCCGTCGCGACGACCCGCGACTCGAGCGCGGCGAGGTCGAAATCCGCGATGTGCTGAGGCGCCGGGCGCTCCAGAGGGATGTCGAGCATCTGGTTGAAGTCGCAATCGTAGAGACGGCCGTTCCAGCCGATGGAGATCGTGTCGCGGCACATGACGCCCGCTGCCGCCGCCGGGTTGAACATGGTGACGAGCCGCTCCATGTAGGTCTCGAGGTTGCCACTGTCGACCAGCCACTCGAGGAAGCGCGAGATTGGCATGTTGGTCAGGCAGTAGAGCGCATCGAACCGCACACCGTAGAGCCGGAGCATCTCGCGCTTCCACTCCTTCTCCAACGACGCCTGCGCGGCTGGCAGGTATGCTCCCACCGGATTGGTGACGAGCACCAATCGGAGCTCCGGTCGTCCCTCGCCGTAGCCGACCTCGTTCAGCCGGCGAAGGGCCGCCAGGCTCTTCTCGAAGACCCCGGCGCCACGCTGGCGGTCGGTGTTCATCTGGCGGTAGTGCGGCAACGAGCAGATCACCTCGACCTGATGCCTGGCGAAGAACTCCGGCAGGTCGCGATAGGCTGGCAGCGCGAGGATGGTCAAGTTGCAGCGGTCCATCACGTGCCGGCCAAGCGCGCGACACTGCTCCACGAGCCACCGGAAGCTCGGATTGAGCTCCGGTGCGCCGCCCGTGATGTCCACAATGGGAATATTCGTGCCCGCCAGCGCCCGAAGGCAGGCTTCCATCGTGTCGCGGGTCATGATCTCGCGTCGGTCCGGGCCGGCATCGACGTGACAGTGGCGGCACGCCTGGTTACAGAGCTTTCCGACGTTGATCTGGAAGATGCGAATATGTGTGGGCTCGAGCGGCCACAGTCCCGTGCGCGCGAGCGCGTGATGGAACTCGCGGGGCAGGGCGAGGCGATGCAGCTCGCGGCGCTGGGCGTCCGGCGAGGCAAGCGGTGCGTGCCGCGCGGCGAGCGACGGCCGGGTCGCGCTCATGAGCTACATTCCGAGCCGCGTCGCGTGGTTGCGCATTTGCACACCATGAACCAGCGAGGAGCCGCCGCGGATCGCGGCAGCGACGTGCAGCGCCTCGGTCATCTGGTCCAGGTCTGCCCCCTTCTCCAGACAGTCCCTACTATAGGCATCGATGCAGTACGGACACTGGACGGTGTGTGCCACGGCAAGGGCAATCAACGACTTCTCCCGTGCCGACAGGGCGCCTTCGGCAAAGACGGCAGCATACCAATCGAAGAACTTCTTGGCGAGATCCGGGCAGTTGTTGCCGATCTCCGGGAATTTTGCCAAGTCTGGCGGGTCGTAGTACGTCTCGCTCATCGACGCACTCCTCCTATCCGCGATTGGACGCCGGCGGTGGGGGTTCGGTTGCGGTGGAAAGGGGTCAAGGGGTCAAGGGGTCAAGGGATCAAGGGATCAAGGGATCAAGGGGTGAAGGGATAGGACCACGTCCACCATCGACACCGGCAACTGACCGATGATCCGCCACTCTGACAATCACATCGTCCGTGTATCGATCAGGCAGTTGCGCGCCGCGGCAAGTCCACCGATGGCGAAGATCACTGGATAGAGCTCTTCGAAGTACCACAACCGTGCGAAGTACAGGCCGATGGGCGAGGCGGAGGTACACTCGCCTTGCTTCGTCGCCTCCACCAGCCACGCAGCGCCGCGGGCAACGGCGCGTAGAGTTCTGTCAGGATCCGCGTCCGGCCTCGCGCGCGACAGCGCCGTCAGTGCCACGCCGGTCTCCTCGATGGACGACGCCACACCGTGGCTTCCGCCCCAGCCGCCGTCCTCATTCTGCGCGTGGAGCAGCCACGCCGTCGCCTTCCGACGACAATCGATGGACCCGGGTTCGTCCCTGACGAGCGGCGCCTGCAATCCTGCCAGCACGCGCGCGGTTCCGTACGTGCGGTTCTCCTCGTCTGACGCCTGCTCGTTGCCAAACCAGAGCGGAGCCCAGGCGCCATCCGCGCGCTGCTCCCTCGCGATGCACCGCAGTGCGCGACGGGAGGCATGCAGAACCGCGGTCTGGAGCGGACGATCGAGCAACTCTCGCCAGGCGCTCAGGGCTTGCAGCGCGTGCGCGGAAATCTCGGGCGTGCTGCGATCGAAGGGAAGCCTGCCCCAGCCACGACAGAAGGTCGGTATGCCGCCATCGCGGTTCTGCACGCCGAGCAGCCACTCGACGCCCGCAGCGGCTTGGCGCCGAACCGTCATATCCGGCGGGCCGAGCGAGCGAAGCGCCAGCAGGGCGCCCGCCGTATCGTCTGCATCCGGAACACCGCCGGTCAGATCGGTCCAGGCCCAGCCGCCGGGCGCGGCGTGCGTGAACGGATGCTCGCGAGCAGCCTGCTGCGCGAGGAGCCAGGCGCGCACATGCCCCGTATCGATCCGCTCGAGCTCCCCCGCACCCGCCAGCGCCGAGACCGCCAGCGTCGTCACCCATGTCGCCAGGTTCGTGTCGATCGGCCAACTTCCATCGGATCGAGCCGACTCCTCGAGGAATCGAAGCGCACGCTGGACGACAGGATGGCCGGCGTGTCCTGCAGCGGCGAGACTCATCGCGACGAAGCTGGTGAGCGGCGCTGCCTCGAGAAAGCCCCCGCTCTGCGGCTGCATGTTCCTCAGCACGTCGAGCGTCGGCCTCCGAACGCGGTTGCGGACGCGGCGCAGCACGGGATTGGAGGTCGGCGCGAAGTGATGCCGCACCTGGCCAATGGCGACGAGCGCTGGAAGCGCATAGCTGACCACGGGAAGCCGCGCATGGTGGAACCACCGATGTGGAAGGGTCGCGAGCTCGAACGGAAGCTGCGGCACGTTCCGCCACGCTGTTGTGCGGTCGCGTCCCAGCTTTCTGGCGAGCGCGAGCGCGGTCAGGATCGGGACCGAGAACGTCTTGTCTTTCCCGTATCGCAGGAGAATGGCCTTGCGCAGCACATCCGGCTCGAGGCGCTCAGCGGGCGGCGAGACGCTGTCCCGTGCCGTCTCATAGAGCCACGCCTCGGCGCGGTCGAGATGCGCATCCGCAAATCCAGGCGGCTCACGCGTCCCGAGCGCCTCACGTGACGAGGCCATGGACAGCGCCGACCACACCAGCGCCGTCGTGCTGATGTTGCTGCGACTGCGCACGGTGTCGCCCCAGCCGCCATCTGCGTTCTGATGTGTCAGCAGCCAGCGGGCGCCCTTGGCAATGAGGCGATCGAAGTGGCTGGAATCGTCGCGGCTGGCGAGGATGAGCGCGATGACCGCAGTTGCCGTGGAGAGCGCGCTGCTCGCGAGCGCACCTTCCCAGTGGCCCGCCGCTGTGCGGCGCTCGAGAAGGCGCCGCGTCAGCGTGGCCAGCGTCGCGTCGAGGTCTTCATGGAAGGGCGCATCCGTCACGAGGGGTACACGACCTGATTC
>JBOGIN010000173.1:0-3503 GCA_050742275.1 Vicinamibacteraceae bacterium | reverse complement strand
GCCTGTGCCCGTTTGACTTGCGTGGCCTCTGCATCCCACAGCCTCTCCGGAGCGGCACTCGTTCTTCGATACCTGCCGCACCATTACAACCATCTCGGGTAAGCCGTGGGCACAGCCTGAATCGCGGGCGCGGAGGCGTTCGAGGGGGCCAGAGGTGGGACCAGACCGTCAGGGGAAACCTGGCCCCCTTGTGGGATCCGAGTCGACGCGTCCTGCGGACGCGATATCTTTCAGCGGCGTATCCTAGCGGGTTGCGCTATCTGATGATCTCAGCAGGAGTTCCGGGGTAGCGCAAACAGGAGCGAGGCGCGAAGGGCGGCGTTCTCTGCCACCCCACTCCGCGCGCGCACATCCGCAGAGCGGGCAGGGATTCCCCACCATTTGTCAAGCGGCGTTCTCCGCGGGGACGGCAAACCGGCTGGCGTCGTACAGCGTGTTGTGCCGCAGCATCGCAATGAGCATGCGCAGCCAGCGATCGACGACGCTGCGGAGGGCCCGGCCGTGTCGATGGCCGCGCGCTCGCAGCTCTCGGTAGTACGCGACACTGGCGACGTCGTGCTGCACACTGGCCCGCCCCCAGTGGTACGCGGCCCAACGGAGCTTTCGATTGCACGCACGGCGCATCGACACCAGGCGGCGTTTGCCGCTCGCGCTGGTGACAGGCGCGGTCCCCATGTGGGCGCGCAGTCGGTCATAATCGCGGTGCGCGAGCGGCTCGGCCGCTTCAGCGAGCATCGTGACAGCGACTTTTCGTCCGACTCCCGGCAAGGATTCGAGAATGGCGATGTCGCGATGCTCGCCGCGTTCGTCCGCGTCACGTGGACGATCCCGGAGCTGCTGTAAGAGCTGCGCAAGCTGCCGACCACAGGCCAGGCGTTGCGCATGCACCACCTCGAGGCGCGGCAGGATCAACCGAATCTGCGCTTCCACGGCTTCCGCGACCCCAGGCGCATGTGGAAAGCTCGGCGCGTGCAGGCGCGCCACCACATCAGCGGCGCGCCATCGCGCCGAATCCGGTGCGCGCGCAGCAGATGATCGACGCGCGCCCGCGTCAGGCGCCGTTGCGCCGCCGGCGACGGCGCCGCCGCCAGCAGGGCCCAGAGCCACGGCTCATCGGCCCCGGGGCACAGCGTGAGGAGGTGGCAACCGGAAGAGTCGCGGCTGGCAAGGTGATCCTTGAAGGCCAGCCTTTGAGCGAGGGATCGGTTGTCACAGTCTTGGCGCAGGAAGCTGATGAGACGTTCGACGTGACACCGGAGGAGGAGCGGGCATTGCTTGCCGCGATGGCAGAAGCCGAGCGCGGCGAAGTAGTGTCCTGGAACGACGTTCTAGAACGTCTGCAGCGCCTAGGGTGACTTCGCGACTCAAGATCACGATTACCGGTCCGCACCCGAGATAGTGCTTGACAAGGTTTCCGCGGCACAGACGCATTGGACCGCCCCCTTTGAAAATACCGAAGTCAAGGGCGCTAGGCTGGTCGCCAAGGTGCGTGCGCACGTCACCGAGGCGAAAACCATGCGTCGCGGCGCGTACGTGCGATAGAGAGGCCGTGTGCGTGCCGAGAAGTCCGGAAAAACGACGATGGTAGGATGGCCTATGGATACGTATCTTGACGCCGTCAGACCGCTCTCCGATCAGGATTTGCTTCACGAGGTGACGCGCCTGGTGGGGCATGAACGTGAGGCGACGGTGCGCCTCGTCGCGTCGCTCGCCGAGGTCGATACACGCGCGCTCTATCTCCGCGAGGGCTATGCCTCGCTGTTCGTCTACTGTACGCAGGCGCTTCATCTCTCGGAGGGTGCCGCCTACAAGCGGATCGCCGCGGCGCGTGCCGCCAAGCGGTTTCCGGTCATCCTCGATCAGCTCGCCGCCGGCGACGTGACGCTGACGACGATTCGCCTGCTGGCGCCGCACTTGACGGAGGCCACTCACGTCGCGCTGTTGGCAGAGGCCCGGCATCGCAGCACGCGCGAGGTGGAGGAGATCGTCGCGCGACTGAAGCCGCAGCCCGACGTGCCGAGCCGCGTGCGGAAGCTCGCAACGGTGCCGGTCGCCATCCCACTACCCGCGGCCATGCCACCGCCGCAGTCAGCAACGGCTCCTGAATCGCGTGCCGCTCATGAGGAGGCCTTCCCGGTACATGCGCCCGTGGCCGACACCGGCGTCACCGACCCCCGCCCGTCGCCCCTGGGCACCGTCGACGGGTCGCGGAGCCGCGACGAGTCGGCGCGTGTGCCACCGACCGGCAGGCCGGATAAGCCGGTCACGCCGCTGGCGCTGGCGCGCTACAAGGTGTCGTTCACGATCGGGGCCGAGACGTACGCGAAGCTCCGGGAGGTCCAAGCCCTCTTGCGGCACGTCGTGCCGGATGGCGATGTGGCGGTCCTCTTTGAGCGGGCGCTTGACGCGCTACACCGCGAGGCCGCGAAGACGAAGCGGGCCGCCACCGACCAGCCACGCGCGTCGCACGGCCGCGCGCCGAAGCCGGGCTCGCGCCAGATTCCGGCAGACGTGAAGCGGCGGGTGTGGGATCGCGATGGCGGGCGGTGCGCGTTCGTGAGCGAGAGCGGCCATCGATGTGCCCAGAGAGGATTCTTGGAGTATCACCACATCGTGCCGTACGCCGCAAGTGGGGACGCGTCCGTCGATAACATTTCCTTACGCTGCAAGGCTCACAATCTCCATGAGGCCGAACAGGTGTTCGGGTCGTGGCAGGCGACGGACGTGCGAGACACATCGTCCTGCTACGGCGCTGAGATGGGCGACATGCGTGAGGTCCGCGACCAGGCATCCGCGCGCCCGGTGTTTGCGAGCGAAGACATGCGGTCCGACCGCAATGGCCCCGGAGCTGGCCGCGCGGCCAGCTCGTTGCGCGCCAGCTCGCGACCTGCGCGGCGTCGACCCGGATGCGCGACTCGCAATAGGTCACCCGTCCGCAGCGGGCAAGACCCAAGCTGCCGCCTCTTTGGCCTTCGACAAGAGAGACTCGCGAAAATCTGGCTCACCCGTCGAGGACGCCAGCACGATGAATCCGTAGGCGGGCCGAATCGACAGGATGCCAGACTCGTTGGTGGTCACTCGAACCGAGGACCTGCTGATTACGGATCACCGGTGAAAGTAAATAGACGCTAGTGAACGATCTCGAATGATTCCGCATATTAGCGTTCGCTACTTTCACCTAGTGTGGATGTCATTGGTCGTCAGAATAGTCGTCCACCCGGGTCGTCGAGCTGCCTGGCGTCAGCACGGATCTGCAGCTGCTGACCGCACTGACGCACGACAAGCCGTCGTGATCGTGGCGTCACGGCTGTTCAGCACTCTTAAAGGTGCCACTCCGACTGCCACCAGGGCGGACGACGCTTCCGTCCGCACTGGGCGCCTGCTCGTTAGCTACTTGAGGCGGTCTAGCCCCAATACTGTTCACTTAACGTTTCTTGATACGAATCCGCACGTTCACGAGGCGCGTGCGTAAACGATGACGAGGCCGGAGAGGAAAGTTGCTC
>JBOGIN010000172.1:0-5289 GCA_050742275.1 Vicinamibacteraceae bacterium | reverse complement strand
CTGAACAGAAGCACGCCGACTGCCAGCGCCCACACCGCCGGCATGTACGAGTGGGTCAGCGCCGCGGACTGCGCAAAGATCACCGGTCCGATCGCCGAGGCGAGAACGGTGAGCATTTGCGCCGCGCCCTGAATGCGACCCAGGTGTGCCGGGCCAAACGCGTGCCGCCACACCGCAAAGAAAATGACGGTGATCATACCGCCAGACAGCCCAATCAGCACGGCGACGATCCACAGCTGCGACACGGTGGCGAGCAGCGGCAGCACCACCAGCGCGATCGCGTACAGGCCCATCGCCACGCCGAGCAGGCGCTGCATCGGCCATCGCAACGTGAGCCAGCCGCAGGCAAACTGACCTCCCAGGGCGATGATTGACGTGCCGGCCAAGAACCTGACGTAGGTCTGCTGATCGAAGCCGCGCTCGGCGAGCACCGCTTCGTTGAAGAGCCCCAGGCCTGACGACACGAGGCCGAACAGCGAGGTAGCCCCACCGAAGACCCAGAACGCCGGCGTGCGGAGGGCCGAGGCGAGCGATAGTCCGCCGCGGGCGGGGGCAGGCGCTCCGGAGGGGTCAGGCGGAGGATCGCCAGACCGTTCACGTAGCAACAGGACCGCGGGTGCGGCAAACAACACCAGCCCAAACGCCACGTACGTCCAGGCGGTGCGCCAGCCGCTGACCCGGACGGCATTCCCCACGGCAGTGAATGCCGCGGCGAAGAGCACGGTCAGCAGCACCGAGTACACACCCATCGCCACGCCGATGCGCCGGTCGAAAGACTTGGCCACCGCGGTGATGCTGGCCACCGAGAGCGCGCTCTGCCCGAGCGCCCGGGTGGCGAGTACCAGCACGAACAGGATGACCGCGCCCCCTGCCGCGCGGCTCATGGTCCACACCACCATACCAAGCAACACCGTCAGCGTTACGGTCACGCCGCGCAGGCCGACGCGATCGAACAGGCGGCCTACCGGGAGACAGATGGCTGCGCCAAGCACCGTCGCCCAGAAGTTGATGCTCGCATACGTCACGCGATCGAGCTGCAGGTCGCGCAGCATCGGCTCGGTGATGAGCCCGAGACCTTGCGTCCGCCCCGGAAGCGTCGCGACCATGATGATCGCGGCCACGACAACGTTGATCCAGCCCGCCCACGCGTCACGAGCCTGCCGGCGCGCTGGCGATGCCGCTGTTTCGGCGGGCGTGCCTGCTTCGACTGTCGATGCCGTGCCAGGAGTCATCATCGGAAGAAGGTCGACGTCTTTCCATGCTCCGCGTATCGGTCCCGCAACCAGCCGTGGAACTCCGCGTAGTGCTGGTCTCGCTGCTCGCCGCCGTCGCTGAGCCCGTTGTAGCTCAAGTACAGCAGCCGGCGCCAGTGACGCGACCGGTTCGGTCCGGAACGATGTGGCGTGAATCCGCTGAAGATCGCGATGTCGCCTGGGGCGAGGTCCAGCACCACGCCCGCGGACTGGTCCACCGCACCATCTGGAAGCTGATGATACATGCCATCCTGCGGCGTGAGGCAGCCGCGCCGGTGATAGCCTGGAAACACCTCGGTCGCACCACTCTCCGCATCCGCGGGATCGATGGCTACCATCACGGTCAGAAACGTCGTCGGAAACGACTTCCACGAGATGTGGTCCTGGTGCAGGTTGTACCCGACCGTGCCGGGGGCTTTGAAGATCAGCTTGTCCTTGAACAGGCAGGCCCGCTCGCCGTAGAGGGCTCCGACGAGATCCAAGAGGCGAGGGTCGCGTGCGGTCCGCTCGCAGACCGGGCTGAGATCGATAACGGGATCGAAACAGTCGAACCTGCATTCACCGGTCTCGACGTCGTTCTGCCAACGGCATCGGATGTTGTCCGGGTCGATGAGATCCGTGTGTTGGCGGAGGCGCTGCGCTTCGGCGTCGAGCTCGGCGACGTGATCCGAGGAAAAGACGCGTCGGACGACAAGGAACCCCTCTGCGCGGTACCGCGCCGCGTCCGCTGCATCGATCGCGCCAATGCCTGCGTGTGTCATGAGACCCTCCTGTGTTTCGGCTCAGAAGCGCACCCCGACGCTCGCGCCGATCGTACGCGGGGCGCCCATCTCACCCATGAAACCGGAAGGGGCGAAACCCTGATAGGCGAACGCAAGGGGAATGTATCGTGTGTCGAATGCGTTGCGCACCAGCAGCTCGCCCGTCAGAAACCGTCCCGTGACGCCGAGGCGAAGATTGACGAGCGAGTAGGCGTCCTGGCCGAGCGTGTTGGCGTCGTTGTACTGAAAGTCACCGTAGAGCACCACGTCGGCGCGGCCGTGGAGCGTCGCCGGCCCCACGGCGCGCGAGTATTGGAGCCCCGCGCTGGCGGTGAGCGCTGGCGTATTCGGGAGCTCGTTCCCCTCTACGTTCACGCCGCCAGACGCGCTTCCCTCGGAGAAGCGCGCGTGCGTGTACCCTACCGCGCTGAACAGGTCGAGACTCGGCGCGGGCTTGGCGTTGATCTCCAGCTCGACACCTTGACTGACGGCCCCTCCGACGTTGGCGATGTAGAACTGCGCCGGCACCGCAGGGTTTGGGACGTTGAGCTGTAGCTCGTCCCAGTCGATATGGAAGAGGGCGACGTTGGTGGACAGACGGCCATTCGCCCAGAGGGTCTTCGCGCCGCCCTCGAAATGCCAGGCGTGCTCCTCGCCGTACGCTTCGCTGCCTGAAGGAGACGCGGCGTTGAATCCACCCGCCTTGTATCCTCGCCCCACGGTCACGTAGAGCGTCTTCTGCGGCAGAAGCCGATACGCGAGCGCCACCTGCGGCGAGACATTCGAGAAGCTCCTATCGCCCTCAACCGCAGTTCCGGCGGCGATCGGAGGATCGTAGAAGGTTTCGAGGCGTGCGGTCTTGTCCTCGTAGTCCAGGCGTGCGCCAGCGATCACGTCGAGCCGATCGTTGAGGGTGACCGTGCCCTGGCCGAAGACGCCCAGACCGACATCGTCGAGCGCCGACCGCGGTGTGTGTTGGCGGATGGAGATGGGCGCGAGCACAAGGGGCGCGTAGGTGTTGATGGCGTCCTGCTCGTACGCCTGCGTAAAGAGAAAAAGGCCGGCCTGCCATTGGAGCCGGGCGCTGTCGGCCAGCCGGATCGGAGCGGACTCCGACGAAGCGAAACGAACTTCCTGCGTGAACTGAAAGTCCTGCTCCGTGTTGTCGCGCGTGATGACCGGTTGGGGCGTGTAATCCAGGTCGGTTACATCTTGCGTCTTCCAGGTGAGAAAGCCCGTGGTGCTCGAGACGTCGACTGGTCCCCTGGCGCGGCGCAGCAGGATCGTCGTGCCGATGATGTCGCGGTCGGCGCGACCTTCGAAATCGCGGGCGGCGTGAAACGGATTCGCACGAAGCGCCTCCACGTCACCGAGCGAATAATCACCATCCCGAGCAAGTTCCCCGGTAAAGATGACGCGCGCGTCCCACGCGCTGTTGGGGGTCCACGACATCTGCGCCTTGGCGGAGAACGCGGAACGGTCGTCGATGGTGTTCCCCGTCACGTCGTTCACGGTGAACCCATTGCGGTTCATCTGAGCGAACGACACGCCAAGGCTCATCTTGTCGCGGACCAGGGGTCCTGATGCGCCTCCCCGAACCGCCGACGCTCCATGGGTGCCCAGCGGTATGGAGAGCGCGCCCGTCCACCTGGTCGGCGAGGGTCTCGCGCTCGTGACGTTCACCAGCCCACCCAACGTGTTGCGGCCGAAGAGCGCGCTCCGCGGGCCTCGGACGAACTCGATCTGCTCGACATCGAGCAGCTCGATGCTCGAGGAGTTCGCATTCATCTGGGGCACGCCGTCGATGTAGGTGGTAATCCCAGGGTTGTTCGGGCTGGAGCTGATGCCTCGGAAGCGCGCGTTGCTCAGCTTTCTCGCCGACCACTCCGTGAAGAAGGTGTTCGGCGCATAGAGCGCCGCCTCGCTGACGATGTGAATGCCGGCGTGCTCGATTGTCTCCCGCGGGACGGCGGTGACGCTCACGGGGACCTTCTGCTTGTCTTCCTCCTGTTTCTGCGCGGTGACCGTCACGGTCGGCATGCGGAAGCGGAGCGATGTATCGTCTGGAGACGATGCAGCGGTGGTCTGCGCCTGTGACGTCTCCGAGCTTTGTGCAAGGGCGGGCAGCGGCAGCGCCAACGTGATGAGCGCGAGGCAGCCCATAGGGAACCGTCGTCCATCCGAGAGTCCTCGAGGCGGCGGAACGTCACCTCCGGAGGAGACGACAAGATCATCGCGGCACATCTGCGCTATTATGCATATGTCTATTCATAACGCAACGCATCCGCGAGCCACCAGCAACCTCCATCGTCCTGGGAGCCAATGCGACAGCCGGTCACTCTTCCTCGACCGTGCTCAACCAGATTGTCGCACCGTAGACTCGACGAAGAACTCCTGTCGACCGAACGGTGGCAATTCCGTGCATCGGCCCGACTGAATAGCCTCCTCCAACCGGAAGGGGTACCCTGTGGCCGGTTCCAGGACGGCGACGTAGGTGTCACGCCACCCGCCATACGACGCAAAGAGCCAGCAGCTGGAAAACAGGGTCTTTGGGAAAGACAGACCAATTGTTAGACGGCTTTCAGGCCTATGAACGGCGCACCAACCAGAACGTAGCCGATCCGCGTAAAAGAACAGGAGTTGTTTCGACTCCGGCGGAGGGACGCACCGCAAATCGATCTCTCGTCCCCGCCCCGGCGCCAGCGGCCACTCGAACTCCATGGGAACCCCTTCGAGCGATCCGAGGTAATGAGGCTCCAGACGAACTGTTTCAGCCGGGATTTCCAGGCGATCCCCGGGAGACACGGCCATCGCCGCGTGCAACTTCCAGAGATACGAGAGACGGCTGTTCCGCAGATTCGTTACACGATAACGGATGCGGAGGCATTCTTCTTCAGAGGGCAGCGTGACCCATTTCTCGATCCGGCAGCCCGAGAGAGAAGTTTCGGTCTGCAGGTAGAGCGTCACATCGTTCTCCGCTCGTTCGACTTCATACTGCCATTCGGCCGTCCACAGCTCACCGTGATCCGGATAACGACGATCCTCCACCTCGGCTGGTTCATCATTGGGGAAAATGTCGTCCCAGCCCCCGGACCAGGCGTCGTCGTAACCGCTTCCCGTGGCAGTCTTGCGCGGAAGCACATGAGGATTCTGCCAGAGGGTCTCGATTTCCAGGGGCTTGTAGAAAAGACTTTGGATTCTTGCTCCGGCCTCTGGGAGGACGGTTACCCGAAGGAATCGATTCTCCATCACGACCGTCTGCGATCCCGCCCGAG
>JBOGIN010000171.1:0-5090 GCA_050742275.1 Vicinamibacteraceae bacterium | reverse complement strand
CTTCAGGCCGCGCGACAAGGTGCCTTCAGGCCGCGCGACAAGGTGCCTTCAGGCCGCGCGACAAGGTGCCTTCAGGCTGCGCGACGAGGTGCCTTCAGGCTACGCGACGAGGGGCCTAAAGAGCCTGTGAAGAATTCAAGTAGGGCCCCGCCCTGAGGCGGCCCATGACGGCGCGAGTTCGGGCCCTATCGGCCATGTAGGTCCGCCTAAAGGCGGACCCCACGAATTTATTCACACGCTCCAAAAGCCACGCTACGTACCAAGTGAGCGGTATTGAGCTACCCCCTAGGCTTCCGCGGCGGCTTCGTGGGCTGCGGTTGCTCTGGTGTGGCGCCGGGCGTCGTTGGCGTCGGAATGCGGCCGGGCAGCGGCGAGAGGCCTGGTGCTTGACCGGGCTCGAGCGGCTCAGCCTCGGGTTCTTGCTCAGCCGGTGGAATCTGCTGCAGCTCGGGCTCTGGCTCAGGTGGCTCAGCCGGTGAAGCGACAGCCGCGCCACCACGGCTGCGTGCGTCGGCGCGCAGCCGGAACGGCTGCAAGTCTCGTTCGACCAGATCAAGCACGCGCACGATGCGCGGCGTGATCATCAAGACGATATCGGTCTGTTCCGCTTCCTTCTCGTTGGCCGCGAAAACGCGGCCGATGATGGGGAGGTCGCTCAGCCCCACGATGCCGCGCAGCGCGGTCCGCTCATCGTCTCGGATCAGCCCGGCGAGCATGTTGGTTTCCCCGTCGCGCAGGCGGATGGTCGTCTCAATCGACCGGTTGCCGAAGATCGGGATGTCGGCAACGCCGGTTCCTGCCAGGCTCGTCACGTCGATCTTCAGGTCGAGCGAGACGTCGTCGTCGTGGTGGGTGCGTGGCGTGATCTCGATGATGACACCCACCTGCCTGAACTCGAACGACGTGATGTCCTGCTGCGCGACGCCGCCGGTGGCGATCGGCGCAAATGTGACGGTCGGCACCGGCACTTCTTCACCGAACACGGCCCGCGCCGGGACACCGTCGGAGGCGCGGAGCTGCGGATTGGCGAGCACCCGCGTGTGGCCGTCTTCCTTCAGGAGGCGATAGAACAGGCGCGGCAGGCCGGTGAACACGATGTCACTGCCACTGAGGTTTCTGAGATCCTCAAAGGTCACCCCTTCGTCGCCTTCGCTGATTCCGACCGCACCGGATGGTCCAGCGCTGTCGGGCGATGCGAGCTGCAACCCGTACTCTTTGAACCGCCGGCGGTCCACTTCCACCAGCTCGACGTCGATGACCACCTCGGCGCGCGCCTTGTCGATTGCGCCGATGATGCGGGCCGCCGCGTCGATGCGCTCCGGCGTGTCGCTGATGGTGATCGCGTTGGTCGCCGATACCGTCGAGATCCGGCGGCTGTCGATAACGATGCGGAGCAGGTCGAGTGTTTCTTTGAGATCGGCGTTGCTCAAGTAGAAGGTGCGGACGACGTCCTCGTCGTACTCGCGATGCTTGGCCGGTGTGTCTGGGATGATGGTGATCGTGTTGTCACCGGTCGAGCGGTAGAAATGGCTCGTGCTCTTCGACAGGGAGTCGAGAGCGGCCTGCAGTGTCGTGTTGCGGAGGTCGATCGACAGCGGTACGTTGCGGAAGGCCGGATCGAAGACCACGTTAATGCCGGCAAATCGGGCGATCGCCGTGTAAATGTCGCGGCTGCCGGCGTCCCGGAACACCAGCGAGTCCGGCAGCTCGATGCCCGTGGGCAGCTCCGCGGCGATGACCGACAAGTCGCGCGCGCGCTCGACGAGCGACTGCAGCTCGGTCCGGCCGGCCTCGCGCACGGCCAGCTTGGCCTTCAGCTTGCCGCGCGTGTCGCTGAGCGCCTTGTCAATCTCGCTGGCGGTAGGGTTGAGGTCTGCCGCGAGCTGATACTCGGTCAGCGCCTCTTGGAGCTTGCCGGCGCCCGCGAAGCGGCGGCCGCTCTGGAAGTGGTGAGTGGCCGCGCGCAGGCGAGCGCGCTGCAGCGCCGCGCGTGCATCCATGTCGTCCGGCCGTGCACGCACGGCTTTCGTGTACTGGAGGACGGCGTGATCGTACTCGCCGATACGCTCCGCCTCGCGACCCTTGCGCAGCGCCGCTCCGGCTGCGCACGAGACAGCGGTCGCAGCGACGAGCGACACGAGCAGGAGCCGCGAGAGACAACGCGCCCACCGTGGTGCCTGGCACCAGACGCCATTCGCGGTCGAGCGAGCAATTGGCTCCTGCTGCACGTGACTCTCTAGCCCTGCCTGATGACGTCCGCACCGCGCGGGATCTCGAACGCGAACCGATCGTCTGCGAGACCGACGTTCTCACGCAGGTTCGTGAAGGTAAAGGTCGATGTGCCGCCTTGCGCGTCTCGCGTCATGAGCTGGCGAAGCGCCAGGCTCTTGGCATCGACGACCAGCACCAGCCACGCGTACTCGGACTCCGGCTTCTTCGGCATGAGCTTGAGCGCACGCGTCCCCAAGGGCCAGGAGCCGTCGCTTGGCGTTGCGACGGTGAAATCGCGAAGCAAGCTGCCATGCCCCGAGAGGAACAGCACAGGTGTCGAGGCTCGGTCACCGCTGGGAAGCGCCTGCACCATGACTTGATGGTCGGCCGGCACGTACGAATACATCTGGCTGCCGTCGGAGACGAAGAGCTTACGCTCCGGGTCCGTGTACTCCCAACGCATGCGGCCGGGCTTCTTGATCGACACACGCCCGCGCTCCACGGTGCGCTGGCGCAACACGCCGCCCCGATAGGCCTGCTCGAAGTCTGCCGTGAAATCGCGTACGCCGTCGTAGTGCGCCTGCACTTGGCGCGCAAGGCTTTCGGCGTCAGCCTGTCCGCCGGCCGCAGCGGGCACGCTGGTCGCCACGGCAATGGTCATCGCCAGGCTGATGAGGCCCGCGAAAAGCAACGAAAACATGGCCCTGCGCACCACTGGCCGGATGATAGCACAGCGTCCCCTCGCCCCTTGCCCCTATAGATTTCGCTTCCGCGCAATGAAGGCACGCAGCTCGTTGAGGGGACGCGTGTTGAGGACCGCTGCTGGACCCAGGCCGGCGCGCCGCGCCATGCCCACGCCGAACTCCATTTGGCGGCCAAGCCGATCGGCCATGTGGCAATCGCTGTTGATGACGACGGTCGCGGCGGCCGCGACTGCCCGCCGGGCGAGCGTATCGTCCATGTCGAGGTGCCCGGGAGCGCCGTCGATCTCGAGCGCCGTCCGGGTTTGGACGGCCGCATCGAAGATCCGATCGAAATCGAGGTCGTATCCCTTACGGCGGCCCACGAGACGATTTGTCGGATGCGTAATGATGTTGACGAGTGGATGGCGAATGGCCCCGAGATATCGCGCCGTTAGCTTCTCCGCACCCTGGCCCGCTTCATCGTGCAACGACGCCAGGACGATGTCGAGTCGTTCGAGCACACGGTCGGGAAAGTCGAGGCGGCCGTTGGGGAGGATGTCGACCTCCGCGCCGTGCAGGATGCCGAGATCGGGAAAGCGCTCGCGGAGGCCGTCGATCTCGTCGCGCTGCCGCTCCAGCCGGTCGATACTGAGCACGCGGGAGGCCGCGGCGCTTTGCGAGTGATCGGTGATGGCCACGTACTCGTAGCCAAGGCGGTGGGCGGCGCGGAGCATCCGCTCTATCGGATCGCGCCCGTCACTCCAGAGGCTGTGCAGATGGAGATCCCCACAGATGTGCGAGCGTGTGATCAACCTCGGCAGCTCGCCTCGTTCTGCACGGGTGATCTCATCGTCCCCATGCCTGATCTCGTGCGGGATACAGGGCAGGCCGAGTGCTTCGTACACCGCCGCTTCCGTTGGGCAAGGGCGCGGGCGTCCTTCGACATCGAGCAGCGCGTTGGGTGTGAGACGGAGACCTCGTGCCCGCGCCCGGGTCCCCAGCTGTTCCACGTGAGACCGAGAGCCCGTGTACCACACCAGCGCGCAGCCCAGCTCCTCCGGCGGCACGGCGCGCAACGTCACCTCCTCACCCTGAACCATCACCGTCGCGGAGCGTGTGCCGCGATGTCGGACGTCGGCGGTCGCGAGCTGGTTGGTCACGCGGGCCAGCCAGCGCTCCGGCGCCGGCACGGCGACGAGCAGCGTGATGTCGCCCACCATGGCGCCGTAACGGCGCAGACTGCCCACCGGCTGGCAGGCGAGGATGTGCGTCGTCGGGTGCTCGAACGTGGCGTGGAGCGTATCGGCAACCGCTGTCGCACGACCGAGCGGCACGCGAGGACGATGGCGCTCCAAGGTCGGTAACGTCGCAGCGAGCCGCTCAGCGAGGCCGTCTGCGCTCGGCGGCATGCTCGCGCACAAACCCGCGAAGTCTGCGAATGTCGTGGCGTCGAGGTCCCGGGCGAGACGGTGCAAGTCGGCGAAGTCGAAGCCGGGAGTCCGGAGCAGGCTGACGAGATCCGCGGGCAACCGTTCGAGCTCCATAGCAATGGTCTGGTCGGCCCCATGCTCCGTGACCGCGTTGCACAGCTCCACGAGACGGTCCCGCGGTTGGTCGCCGTCCGTTGCGAGCGCTGCGAGCTCCTGGCAGCCAGGTCGCAGAGCGATGGGCATCTCGAGCAGGCGGGTGGTGAGCGCGTCGAGCGCGGCCGCTTCCCTCGAATCGCCGCGGATGGTAGCGATCAGCCCGAGCCGCTCAAGCGCAGGGAGCAGATCGGAGTCTTTTCGACGAACCCAGAAGATGGCATGCCTCCCTTGGAAACGAAAGACCACGATCTCGAGCCAACGGTCACATCGGCAGGTGCGTCCACCTGAGCTGCGGGGATATCAAGGGCAGAGCCCGTCCGCGGGTGTGGCGCACTCGTGGATCCTGATGTCGAAGAACACGGGCAGCGGGGAACGCTCGCTAACCCGCTCTTGTGAAGGCTGATTGGTGGACGGCAGGAGGCTCGAACTCCCGACCTCCGCGTTGCGAACGCGGCGCTCTCCCAACTGAGCTAGCCGCCCACTTGGCAACGATTGTAGCACCAAGGTCGTGGCTCACCGACTAGTGGCCTGTATCAGCTGAATCAGTAGCGCGCGTGGACCCAGGAGGTGTAGCGAGGGGCCTTCAGGCCCCTCGGCGCGCGGCCTGAAG
>JBOGIN010000170.1:0-2430 GCA_050742275.1 Vicinamibacteraceae bacterium | reverse complement strand
GCCCTAGGTCGGTCATCTTCGCGACGAACGCCACGCTGTTGTTGGGATGGACGTTGTCGTCTGCCAGGCCGTGCACGATCAGCAGCCGATCGCGGAGCTTGTCCGCCGCGGTCAGCGGCGAGGAGTCCCGATAGCCCTCCGCGTTGTCGGCCGGGTGATCCATGTAGCGCTCCATCCAGATCGTGTCGTAGAAGGTGAGGTCCGCGACCGGCGCGCCCGCGACGCCGGCGCGCCAGACACCCGGGGCATGGGTGAGCGAGTACAACGTGTTGAAGCC
The DNA here is from genome assembly GCA_050742275.1 of Vicinamibacteraceae bacterium. Lineage (GTDB taxonomy): Bacteria > Acidobacteriota > Vicinamibacteria > Vicinamibacterales > Vicinamibacteraceae > WHTT01. The sequence continues at coordinate 2,153 of JBOGIN010000170.1, read as the reverse complement.
GCCTCCCGACCATCCCCAGATGCCAATCCGCTTGGGGTCGACAAAGGGCAGCGACGAGAGATAGTCGACGCCCGCGCGCTGGGCTGCCAGCTCCACTTCCCCGAAGCGGCGATGCAAGCGGTCTTCGCCTCGTTTGCCGAAGAAGGCCGAGGCGAGGTTGTCCACGCTGAAGACGACATAGCCGCGCTGCGCCATCAGCTTCAGCCACAGGCTACGCGGCGCATCGTCCCAGCGATCCGTGACCACCTGCGACCCAGGACCGCCGTAATGGTACATGATCACAGGGTATCGCTCGTTCGCGTTCCGGTCCGGGGGGCGCATCATCCGCGCCGGCAGCTTGCTGCCGTCCGGTCCTGGGATCGTCAGCAGCTCCCACGCCGGTAGATCCTGTGGATCGATCTTGGCGGCCTTTGACGGAAGCTTCGCCACCACCTTGCCGGAGGCCGTGCGGATGATGCTCTCGCCCGGACGATTCGCATCGCTCCAGCCGTGGATCCAGGAGCCGCTGCCACCCGGCGCAACGTCGGCGGTGTTCCAACCTGGCGTCGTGGACAGTGGTTCTGCCTTGCCGCCCTCGAGTGAAGCGCGGTAGACCTCGCGCCGCGCCGCGCCCAGGGGAGGAGGGCCGAAGGCCGTGAAGATGATCTCGCCGCTCTTCTCATCGACGCTCTCGAGAGAGGCGACGGCGCCCGGCACCTGGGTGATCTGCCGAACGAGCGCACCGTTTGGCGAGTAGAGATAGAGCTGCTTCCAGCCGCTTCGCTCCGACGGCCAGACGATGCGGCCGTCGTTGAGAATCTCGTAGTCGTCTGACAAGTTCACCCAAGTCGGCTGCTCTTCGGTGATGAGCGTCTTGCAACGTCCATCCTCAGGGTCGCACTGCAGCAGCTCGAGGCGTGTCTGGTCGCGGTTCAGACGCTGGACGTAGATAGCCGACGCGTCCTCCGCCCAGTCGACGCGGGCGAGGTAGACGTCGGAGCCGGATCCGGTCTGGAGCCAGGTGGTGGCGCCGCCGGCCAGGCGCAGCACGCCAACCTGCACGGTTGGATTGTCGGTGCCGGCAGTGGGATAGCGCTGCCCGGTCACGTCCGGATATGGCGCCATCTGGTTGGCCAGCGGATAACGGCCCACGGCGGAGTCGTCGAATCGATAGTAGGCGATGCTCCCGCCTTCCGGGCTCCACCAGTAGCCCCGCCCCTCACGTCCCCAGAGCTCTTCCCAGTAGACCCAGTCGGGAATGCCGTTCCGAATACGATCGCCGTCGCCGTCATCGGTCAGCACACGCTCCGCGCCGCTCTCGAGGTCGAGCAAGACGAGATCGAAGTCGCGTACGAAGGCGACCTGCGCGCCATCCGGCGAGAAACGGGGATCGCTCTCGCGCTGCGGCGTCTCGGTGAGACGCCGTGCCGTGCCGGCTGCCACGTCGATCAGGTACAGGTCGGTCTCGAGCTGCGCCACCAGCGCTTCCCCGTGGGGCGCCCACTGGTAGCCAGCGCCGCTGATCTGCGTGGGATCGGCATCACGTTCGGCCCAGGAGAAATCACCCAGCCCGAAGACCGAGCGGGCCTTGCCCGACTCGACATCCAGCACCCAGATGGCGGAGCTCTCTCCCTCCTCCCAGACGTACGCCAACTGCGTTCCGTCTGGAGACCAGACCGGCCGCGACGCGGTGTCGCCCGTGGCTGCACCGTCGAAGATCGCGTCGAGGGTGAAGGTTGGTGGAGCAGCTTGTTCCTGCTGGCGCGGCGTTCCGTGAAGTGTGACGAGAAGAGTGACGACTAGACAAACGGCGGCGGTAACGCCTCGAATCATCGGGCCTCCTACTGCCGAAGTAGTGTACCCTGACGCGTCACGACTCGAGGAACGACTTGAGCTCGGCCAGCCGCGCCTTCCACGAAGCCTTGGTCGTCTCGGCCTGGTGTGCGCTGCCCAGCCGTTCATGCGCCACAGCAACCGTCGATTTCGACGGCCCTTTGTCGCTGAACTCGACGTTCACGCGTGTTGGGCCACCCTCCCAGTCGAACCGTGCCGAGCGGTTGGGCTGCGACGTCCTGAGCGACATCCTCCCTTCGGCGAGCCACTTCTTCCGCAGGCGTGCGTCGACGAATGCGTCGAAGAGCCGCTCGACCGGCACCGCCACCGTCTTGCTGGCG
>JBOGIN010000169.1:0-5520 GCA_050742275.1 Vicinamibacteraceae bacterium | reverse complement strand
GGCCACGATTGTCTCAGCGCGCCACCTCCGGACGTGGCGCGCCGCCGCTGATCCACCCTACGCTGGGGACGCTTTCCGGCGTGTGGCGCGCGGAGACTAGACGACTGCCCTTCCAAATGCCCGTCCGTAAACCATTGAAGAAATATGACTTCTGGTCGTCGTACTCTCCGGTTCGTGACCGGATGCTCATCAATGGCAAATTGGCCAGAAACGCGATCGCCGTAAGTTGTTGAAAAGATTGGCTCCTCAGGCTGGATTCGAACCAGCAACCCTCCGGTTAACAGCTGTCCCCAGGTAGTCGGACTCGGTGATCTTCGTGGGTGTTGCTCGGATCAGAACGGGCTGTTACCTGGTGTTCGGGTGCAAATTGTTCGCAGATTGTTCGCAGGCTCGGCGGTCACGCGCTCTCGTCCAGTGCCGTCTGGTTGCACGGCGCGCCACCAACTGGATTGAGCATTCCCCTGGGCCATCGCCGCGCTTCGAGCAGCACGCTGATGATGCGGAAGGAGCGGCAATGAACGCTCCTCGATCACCTCACCCTTCCGGGCGCCCTCAGCTGAGGCTGAGCTACGTTAGCGGTAAGCAACTCCCAGTTCGTCAGCGATCGCGGACAGCGGCGCATCCGCCGTCCAGAGCCGGACTCCCGCGACGAGTGCCGAGGCCAGCAAGTGCGCGTCGATCCAGCCAATCCCGCGACCGTGCAGCCTGCGCCCCCGCACGAACGCCACGACATCACTGTGAGGTATAGCGGGCAACTGGTCCATCTGTTCGTAATTGGCCAACAGCGCCTGCCGGCCTCCGCGATCTCCGATGAGGAGTTCCCCGTAGACGAAGCTGTGGCCGGCGACCTCATCGCGAGCCAGTAGCTCGTCGAGCTCTGCGGCGAACGGCGCCCGGTTCGAGAGAAACCGTATCCAGATGGAGGTGTCAACCAGGACGCTCATGCGGCTGAGTGCTTGGCCGAAGTCGTCCGTTCCCGGCGCCGCGGGATCTCAGGGGCGTTAGGCTCCGAACCGCGGAGTGCTCGCAGGCGCTCGTATGCCGCGCGGCGTACCAAAGCCTCCAACCCCAGCCTCACGGCGTCGGTGTCCGTCTTTGCCCCAGACGCCGCTTTCGCGTCACGAAGCAGCCGGTCATCGATATGCAGGGTCTTCTTCATACAGACAACAATACCATATGTATATGGCATTCTCGTCCTGCTGTGCCTGGAGACGGGGGCTACGGCTTCGTGGGGATGGAGTCCACCGACGATGGTCCTCATGTCTCTCCGCTATGGGCATGTCGACGCCCTGACTCAGCGCGAGGCGATGTCGAGGCTCGACCGGCTCGCGGTCCCCACTACGGCCACCACAGAGCCCGGCTGAGTGGCATTCAAGGACCGGCGGGATTTCCTAAAGAAAGGAGCGACCTCTGGGCAGTGGCTCACCACCCTGGACGAGTTTCGACACTGGCTCGTCCATGCGGCGTAAGGACCCAGCGCCGCGGCATGAACTCGCAATTCAAGCGGTGCGCTAATCCTTTCGCACTCAAAGAACGCCGCCGGCGAGCAAAAGCTGACCGCTCACCCGTTCACCGTCGAGGCGTTCCCGACGCGTACGTCAGATCGCGGCCGAACGGCTAACGCAGGTCTTTCGAGTGTTTGGCCACGTCCTCTTCTTCCGCCCGCACTGCTTCCATCGACGAAGGCAGTTCGAACGGCGGTCTGCCCGTCGACGAACGCGGGCCGTACGACTAGCGTTGCTAGTGATATACTGCGCCCGCGATGCCGTCTCCGTCGCTGCAACATTTTGAGCTCCACGTGCTCCTCGCGATGCTGCGCGAGCGCGGAGAGACGTACAGCGTGCCGCTCGTGCTCGCGCTCGAAGAGCGCACGAGACGGCCCGTCTCGCAGGCCGCCGTGTTCATCGCGCTGAGGCGCCTCGAGCGGAAGGGACTCGTGACGTCCCGTATCGATAAACCGGCGACTGGGCGGACACGCCGCTACTTCTCCGTCACCGAGGAAGGCGTCGCCACGGTGGAAGCCCATCGCGCCGAACACGCCCGGCTCTGGCAGGGCCTGGATCGCATTCTGCGCGCGCACAAGGCCTGACATGCGCTGGCTGCTGCGTTTCCTCGTGCACGACGACGATCGACAGGCGATTGAGAGCGACCTGGCGGAACTCTACGACGCGCGGCGGCGCCACGCAGGTGAGCGCGCCGCGGACCGCTGGCTCCGGCGGCAACGGCGCGCGTACGTCTGGCACCTCTTGGGAGACCGCCTGTCGGCGGTCAGACCGCGAGCGACAACCATGCCTCATCTGTGGTCCGATCTCCGCTACAGCCTGCGCAGCCTGAAGCGCGTTCCCGTACTCTCGGCCACGATCGTCCTCACCGTGGGGCTCGGACTCGGTGCCACTGCGGCGATGATCTCAATCGTGCGCGCTGTCCTCGTTGCGCCGCTGCCGTATACCGATCCGGCGTCGCTGGTTTGGATCTACACCGACAACCCGCCCTATCGCTTCAGTCTCTCGCTCGTCGACTATCGCGCGCTCGAGGCCGACCATCCGACGTTCGACGCCCTGGCCGCGTATCAGACGAACGACGTCACGGTCACCGAGGGCGATCACGCCGAGCGCGTCACGGCACGCGTGGTCTCAGGCTCGTACTTCCCGCTCCTCGGTCATCGCCCGCAGCTCGGACGGCTCTTCGACACGTCGGATGATACCCGCGACAATCGCGTGGCGGTGCTGACGCACGCGTATTGGATGCGTCGATTCGGGACCGACCCGTCGGTGCTCGGACGCGCGTTGACCATCGACGGCACGAGCTACAGCGTGATTGGCGTCCTCCCGCGCGACGTCGGTCCGCTCGAGCACGGGATCGACCTGTTCACCGCCGCGCGCTGGCCCACGCCGACACGCAAGGGCCCGTTCTTCACGACGGTACTGGCGCGCCTCCGTCCCGGCGTCTCGCACGCCGCCGCACGGGACGCGCTCCATGCGACCAACCGGCGGCTCTTTCCGTTGTGGCGCGCCTCGTATCAGGACGAGAAATCCACGTGGGGCGTGCAGGACCTCAAAGCGCGAATCGTGGGCGACGTGGGAACGACGCTCGTCCTCGTGTTGGCCGCCGTCGGCTGCCTCCTCCTCGTTTCGTGCTCGAACGCGCTGAACCTGCTCATCGCGCGCGGGCTCCAGCGGACGCGCGAGCTGGCGATCCGCACCGCGCTGGGCGCGTCACGCGGCCGGTTGATACAGCACGTGCTCGTCGAGACGACGACCCTCATCGCGGGCGCCACGCTCATGGGTGTCGCCATCGCATGGGTGTCGCTGCGGCTCGCTCGCGTGTACGGCCGCGACTACATTCCGAGGATCGACGAGGTTCACCTCTCTGGAACGACCCTCGCCTGGCTTGCCGGCCTGGCCGTGGCGAGCGGCCTCGTGACCGGCCTGCTGCCGGCCTGGCAGGGCGCCCGCGCACGCGTCGATCGCACCTTGCGGGCGAGCGCCCGTAGCATGACCGATGGGCCGGGCGCGCGGCGCGTTCGACGCGCACTCGTCGCCGCCGAGTTCGCGATAGCCACGCCGCTGCTCGTGGCGGCGGTGCTCGTGCTGGCCAGCCTCGATCGCCTGACGCGCGTGCCGGTCGGCATCGAGACCTCCCACCTGCTCACCGCGGCGGTTTCCTTGTCCAGCGCGCGTTATGCGCAAGACGGTGACCGGGCGGCATTCTGGAAGCGTATGGTGGAGCGGCTCGCCGTGCTGCCCGGCGTCGAATCCGCGGCGCTCGCCGACAGTCGCCCGCCGCGCGAGAGCGGGCAGCGCAACAACTTCGATCTGGAGGATCAGCCGACACCAGCCGGCAAGAATCAGCCGATCTGCACGTGGGTGGGTGTCTCGCCCGAGTTCTTCCGGTCCTCCGGCCTGCGACTCGAGCGCGGACGTCTGCTCGACGCACGTTCGCTCCAGGAGGATGTGGTCGTCGTGGATCGCGCGTGGGCGAACCGCTTCTTCCGCGGTCGAGAGGTGCTCGGCCGCCGCTTCCGCAGCGGCGGATGCACGACCTGTCCGTGGACCACGGTCGTCGGCGTCGTAGGCAACATCAAATGGACCGGGCTCGACGCGCCCGGGGACGGCACCGTCTACTTCCCCTTCGTTGACCTGCACAACGGGTTCGCCGTGCTTCGGACGACGGCCGAACCGGCCAGCGTGATCGCGTCGCTCCGCCAGGCCATCAAGGAGCTCGATCCGGAACTGGCGCTCTCGCGCGTGGCCACGGGCGACGAGTTGATGGCGGACGCGTTGTCGACGCCGCGGTACCTGACGACGCTCCTGGGTCTGTTCGCGATGACGTCGCTGATGCTCTCCGTGGTGGGGATCTACGGCGTGATGGCCCACTTCGTTCAGCAGCACACACGCGACATCGGCATCAGGCTCGCGCTCGGCGGCGATCCCGCTCGCGAGCAGCGGTTGGTGATTCTGCAGGGGCTCCGACTTGTCACGATTGGCGTCGTGGCGGGCACCGGTGTCGCGCTCCTGACCGGACACCTGATGACAACGCTCCTCTTTGGCGTGAGCCCAATGGATCTCCGAACGCTGCTTGGCGTGCCCGCCGCACTTTTGCTCGTGGCCATGGCTGCATGTCTCGTCCCAGCGCGTCGCGCCGCCGCAATCGACCCGGCGCGGATCCTCCGCGAAGGCTGAGACTGGCGGCACGGCCCGTGACCGCCCACGTAGCTGCATTGGCTTGTCCAGGGCTCTGACTGTCGGGTGGAACCTAGCGGCGCCAGGCGCCCGTCGATGGAGGCCTGGATCATCAAATAGCGGCCTGCCCGGCCTCTAATTTAGGGCGCGGGCCACTGAGTTCGACATCGAAATTGTCGCCCGCGCGCTCAACGTTCCGCTCGCTCTGAGCGATCCCAAGTTCCGCGACCGTGCGAAGGCCGTCCATGCCCGAATCGAGTTCATCACGGGCAAGTAATCTAGCCCGGCGATAGCGCTAGGTCAATCCGTTCGTTCGGTCCCACAGGACCAGGTAGTCCCCGCCGACATCCCTGGAGCGCCCAGTGCGCGCCCGTCAATCCCTCAGTCAGAACGAGCGCGAATAGATGGGGTCGTGACCATGCACACGGCTGTCGGAGGCGGCCATCTCCTCACAACTTGGAGCACTATGTGAATGGCTATCACCGATCAATAGGGGTGAGCCTGACATGCTCTACAAGCGTGGCACCGTGTGGTGGTACGAGTTTGTGATCCGTGGTCAGCGGATACGCGAATCAACATATTCGCGATCTCGTTCGCTCGCCCGCCGCGCGATGGACCAACGAAGACGCGCACTGGAAGAAGGTGCGAATGGAATCACGAGGCGTCCCGCGCTCCTCCTGTTCAGTGCCGCAGCCAGAGAACACCTCGCCCTCAAGCGACTGAAGTGGAAACCGAGCACGCAGCGCATCGAGGCCAAGAACGTCGAACATCTGATTCGAGGATTCGCCAGACGCTTGCTCTTCGACATCACCGCGGCTGATGTCTCAAAGTATCAACG
>JBOGIN010000168.1:0-3969 GCA_050742275.1 Vicinamibacteraceae bacterium | reverse complement strand
CTCTCCGAGGCGGTGCTCGGCGTGCAGTATCGAGACCAGCGGGGAAGCGCCATCCTGTCTGGTCCAATGTTCTATCTGCGGGATGGCTTGCGGTCGCCGAAGCTCGCCTGGATCTACGCCCTCGTTGCCGGCGTCGCCGCCCTCACCACCACGCCGTTCACGCAGCCGAATTCAATTGCGGTCGTGTGGGAGAGCGAGCTCGCGATGCCAACATGGGCCACCGGCATCACCGTGGCGGTGCTCACCTGGATGGTGATCATCGGCGGGATCACCTGGATCGGCCGGGTGATGGAAAAGCTCGCGCCGCTCAAGGTCGGTCTCTACCTGATCGGCGGCCTGGTCGTCATCGTCGCGTTCGCCTCAGAGCTGCCCGGCGTCTTGGCGCTCGTCTTTCGCGAGGCATTCTCCTTCCGCGCCACGGCCGGCGGCAGTCTGGGCATCATCGTGGCCATGCGCTATGGCCTCGCCCGCGGCCTCTATGCGAACGAGGCTGGGTACGGCACGGCGGCGGTCGCCTACGGCACGGCACAAAGCCGTGAGCCCCGTCGTCAAGGCCTGAACGCGGTGATGGAAACCTTCATCGTCTCGTTCGTGACCTCGTCTATCAGCGCGCTGGTGATCCTGCTCACTGGCGTGTGGCAGTCTGGCCAGACGAGCACGGCAGCCGTGGCGGAGGCCTTCGACCAGGCGATGCCGGGCGTCGGCGGCCTGCTCGTTGCTTTCTGCGCGTTCCTGTTTGGCTACGGCACCTTGATCGGCTGGTCGTACTACGGCGAGCAGTTTCTCGCGTACGTTCTCGGCGAGCGCGTGACGATTCCCTACCGTTGGATCTACTGCCTGCTCATCCCCTTTGGCGCCATGGCCCGCGTCGAGCTCGTCTGGGCGTGGGGCGATCTCATGAATGCGCTGCAGATCTTCCCGAACCTCATCGGGGTCGTCGGGCTGAGCGCGCTCGTGGCGACGATTGCTCGGCGTGGGCACTCCAAGCGCGCCGGGTGACGTCAGTTGTCGCAGCCCATCGCGACGCTCAGCGCCCGGCAAACCTCTTTCATCTTCTCCCCATCCAGGCTGCCGACGTACGTGGTCAACGATAATCGTTGGACAGTTTGCACATGATCGAGATTGACCGCTGAGTCACGCTTCAGCCCTTCGTCGATGCCGACGGGAACTTCGCTCGGCGCGCCGCGGATCGTCGACGTAATCGGGGCAACCATCACGGTGTGCAGCAAGCTAATCACCTCCTGCCGCGACAGAATCAGCACGGGCCGACGCTTATCCGGGGCCTTGAACGTATACGTCCAGATCTCACCGCGATTCATTCCTCGGGCCATGCGCCCTCCCGCTCCCAACCTTCGAACTCGCGCCCGAGGCCGGGAGCCGTTGCATAGGCCTGGCGATACGCGGCTGCAATCCGCTGTTGTCGCCGTCGCGCGAGGTATTCAGCCACGGCGCGCCGCAGCACGGCTGAGCGACCTAGCGCTCGCACGTCGTCATCTTCGTCCAGCCGCCGGAGTAGCTCCTCATCCATCGTGATCTGTATAGCCGTCATAGTGGCAACATTACCACATAGTACATGGATATACTTCATCCATGGGATCCTTCCCGTGCGTCTAGTTTCGCGTTCTTCGAACCCTGCACCTCGGACCTCAAACCAACCTCCGAGCTTTCGCCTCCGAGCTTTCGCCTCTTGATCGTCCCTCTGGCCCCTGCTAGCATCGACGCACCATGTCCTCGCTCGGCCTCGTGCCGCAGTACGGCGACAAGGATCGCGCGCTCGCGGAGGCCGTGGATGGCCTGGGGCCGCACGTCCCAGACTCTGGACAGGCGCTGGTGGCTCGTGGCGGGGAGGCCGCCGTCACCGCCATCCGTCGGTACCCTGCTGCCGAGGCGCGGCTCGTCCCGTTTCCGGCTGCCCTGGACGAGCGGTTGCCGCGGGCGTTGGCGCGCCGGGGAATCACGCACGCGTATTCGCACCAGGCCGAGGCGATCGAGCACGTCCTCGCCGGTCGCGATGTCGTCATCGTGACCCCCACGGCTTCGGGCAAGACCCTCTGCTACAACGGGCCGGTTCTCAGCGCCATCCTGCGCGACAGCTCGGCGCGAGCGCTCTACCTCTTTCCCACGAAGGCGCTCGCACAGGACCAGCTCGCGGAGCTGCATGGCCTGGCCTCGCTCGTCGGCGAGGCAGCCGATACGGAGATCGGCGTGCACACCTATGACGGCGACACGCCGCAGGATGCCCGCCGATCGATTCGCACGAAAGCGCATGTCGTGCTCAGCAACCCCGACATGCTGCATTCGGGCATCCTGCCGCACCATCCGCGCTGGGCGAAGCTGTTCGAGAATCTGCGCTACGTCGTCATCGACGAGCTGCACGCGTACCGCGGCGTGTTTGGCAGTCACCTCGCCAACATCATCCGGCGGTTGCTGAGGATCTGTCATCATTACGGCTCGAGCCCAGTCTTCATCTGTGCGTCGGCCACCATCGCCAACCCTCGCGAGCTCGCCGCACGGCTGACCGAGCGCGAGTTCGTGCTCGTGGGCGAGAGTGGTGCGCCACGTGGCGAGAAGCTGTTCGTGTTCGTCAATCCACCCGTCGTGAACGCGCAGCTCGGCATTCGCCGCTCCTATCTCGCCGAGACGCGTCGGGCGGCGCTCGAGTTCCTGAAGCGCCACCTGCAGATCATCGTCTTTGCCCAGAGTCGTCTGGCGACCGAGATTCTGACGACGTATTTGAAGGATGCCGTGCCTGGGCTGCCTGGCACGGTTGATCCGGTTCGCGGGTATCGCGGCGGCTACCTTCCACGACGGCGGCGGGAGATCGAGCGAGGGCTGCGTGAGGGTGTCGTGCGTGCGGTCGTGTCCACCAACGCGCTCGAGCTCGGCATCGACATCGGTGCGCTGGACGTCGCTGTCATGGCGGGCTACCCGGGGACGATTGCCTCCACATGGCAGCGTGCCGGGCGCGCGGGCCGTCGCTCGGGGCGCTCCGCTGCGGTGCTCGTGGCGTCCAGCGCGCCGCTCGACCAGTTCATCGTCCGCCATCCCGATTACTTCTTCGACTCGTCGCCGGAGCATGCCCTCGTCAATCCGGACAATCCGCACATCTTCGTCGATCACCTCAAGTGCGCCGCGTTCGAGCTGCCGTTCTCCATCGAGGATCAGTTTGGCGGCACGACCGTACCGACGCAGGATGTCCTCGGCATGCTCGCGGAAGAGGGCTTCGTTCATCAGGCGGACGGACAGTGGCACTGGACCGACGAGTCGTATCCAGCCGACGCCGTAAGCCTCCGGTCGGTCTCGTCCGACAACTTCGTCGTCGTCGACACGACCCACGCCGCGCCCAACGTGATAGGCGAGACGGACTATACGAGCGCGTTCTCGACGCTGCACGAAAAGGCCATCTACATCGTCGAGGGTCAGCTCTATCAGGTGGAGCGTCTCGACATCGAGGGGCGCAAGGCATACGTCCGCGAAGTGGACTGCGACTACTACACGGATGCCATCACGTACACGAAGGTGACGATTCTCGACGAGGCGGAGGGACGCTTTGTCAGTGCCGCGAGCCATGTCCACGGCGACGTGCACGTGGTCTCACGTGTGGTCGGCTTCAAGAAGATTCGGTTCTACACGAACGAGAACGTGGGCTCTGGCGAGCTCGATCTGCCGGAGCAGCCCATGCACACGACGTCGTACTGGCTCCAGATCCCCGACGAGCTTCTTGGCTCGCTGCCGTACTCCGCCGACGACCGGCGGGACGGCGTCGGCGGCTTGGCGACGGCAGTGCGCACGATCGCGCAACTGCTGCTGATGTGCGATCGGCAAGACCTGGCGTTGTCAATCGACAGCGGCGGTCCTGGGACGGGCGCGGCGGATGCGTACGTGTTCCTGTACGACAACTATCCCGGTGGGATCGGCTTGAGCGCACCGCTGTTTCAGATGCGCGAGCGCCTGCTGAACGACGCCCGC
>JBOGIN010000167.1:0-2255 GCA_050742275.1 Vicinamibacteraceae bacterium | reverse complement strand
GAATACGTTTCATTCGCGATGGATTGCGGCAACAGCGACAGGAACTTGGCAGGTGCGCGCTGATGCCAGAAGCTCGCGAAGAAATGGTCGTTGGCGCCCACCTGGACGTCGACGCGTCCGAGGTAGTAGTTCGAATCGCCGAGAATCGTGTCTGGAATGGGCGCCGGCGGCTGGTAATTGTTCAGCGCCCGGCCGTTGGTGGGTGCCGGCAGCGCGTCCAGCCACGACCGGACAATGGGATTGATGCGATTGGGGCAGATCACGTTCGGCGTCCGCCCGTCGCACCCCATGAACTGATCCTTGCTGAAGCCGCCCTGTCCGCCGGGCCGCAGCGTGGCAGGATCGTAAATGGGAATCAGCCGGCCGCTCGTGTCGCGCCAGTCCCGGAAGTCGCCATTGCGTTGCGCCATCGAGGGAATGGAGATGGTGGGAAGATTCGTTCCCCCTTTCTGCCGGTAGCCTTCGGCATCGAAGTAGAAATAGGTCTGCCAGCGGTCCCCCCAGAGCCCGGGCACCTTTGCCGGCCCGCCGATGTTGGCGCCGAAGTTGTGGCGCTCGAGCGGCGCCTTGCGATCGGCGCCCCACTGCGTGGCGTTCAGCGCATCGTTCCGGTGGTATTCGAACGCCGCGCCGTGGAACTCGCTGCCGCCCGACTTGGTGACCGCCATGATCTGTCCAGAGGTCGAGTTGCCGTACTCGGGCGCGTAGTTGGAGGTGAGCACTTTCACCTCGCTCACCATGTCTGGTGACATGGGAAAGTCTTGAAAGATGGAGACCATCCCACCCTGGCTCAGGAAGCCTTGCTGCATGCTGACGCCGTCCAGCGTGGCCTCGTCGCCCGACTGCAGGCCGCCGTTGATCCGCGCGTCGAAGGCGTTGGCCCGTCCTCCCGTCGACACGCCCGGCATCAAGGTGGCGAAGGTTGCCGCCGAGCGTGGCCCCGACTGGAACAGCAGCGGCAGCTCCTGCAAGGTTTCGGGCGTGATGCCGTGCGCCTGCGTGCCGCTGTTGTAGCTGAGCACCGAGGGGCCCGCGGTCACCTCCACGCGCTCCTGCTGTCCGCTCACCTGGAGCTCGATGTTCATGCGCTGCAACGAGCTCAGCGTCACCTCGATGTCAGGCACCAGCGCTTCCTGGAAGCCGGTCTTGATGGCCTGGAGCTCGTAGGTCGCGGGTGTCAGGTTCCGGAATGCGTACGCGCCGTCCGAACCGGAGACGGTCGCCCCGACGATCTGGTCGGTGGCGATGTTCCGCAGCGTCAGCGCCACGTCCGGCACCACGGCGCCGCTCGTGTCCGTCACGACGCCGGTGATGGCGCCGTTGAAGCTCTGGCCCCACGCCGTGCCGCCGAGCACGACGCATGCCACCAGCACCGCGAGACCACGACTGCATGCCTGCATGGGAACCTCCCCCCTTTGGCTACCCCATCGGCGGCATGAACACGAACGGTGCTCGAGCAGGTCGGACACTACGCACGGCTCGTTGCGATTGCGAACGCGGCGCGTCTGGTCCGCCTGCCCGACGGCACTGTCCGTCGTGCGGGTCATGTCATCCGTACTGAAAGTCAGCTAAAAATGTTAGGACTTTGTTGCGCGTCTGTCAAAGCGCGGTCAGGGAGGAGACCGACACCGTCGAGTGACTGCCGACTCAGCGGGCCGGTGTCACGCTGGCTTCGTACTCCGTCGGGCAACCGAAGCCTTCTACCTTCACGCCCAATCGTCGCAGCGCATCGAGCGTCAGTAAGCGTTGATGGGTGTTGAACGTGATCACGTGGGCGAACATCCCGCCAAACGAGAACGTCTCTGGAGGCTCGCACAAGGCATCGACGAACGTGTCGCTCCACGCGTTGCGGTTCCGCACGTCGGTGAGGATGCGGGTGAATTCCGCGTCTGCTCTTTCAAGTCGCGCGATGAGCGCGTCTGGTGTGCCCTCTGCGGGAGCCTCACCCTGGAGATCTGGCAGCTCGCCGCCGGTGAGCGCCGCCGTCCACACCTCTTTCGTCTGGACCAGGCGCTTCAAGAGATCACGCAGGCTCCGCGCTGGCGTGTCCCAGGGGAACACCCGCGCCGGAGTGCCGAGCGGCTGGTCCAGCTTCTCGTCGCTCAGACCGCGCGCATGCTCCAGCAGCTTCCTCACGTGAAACGAATCGGCCCCCGCGAACAGCTCGAACAAGTCCATGATGTCTCCTCCTGAGCGGGATACTGGGGCGCGGAAGTGGATTGCATTCGGCGCCGGCAGGTGGAAATGGGTAGCAC
>JBOGIN010000166.1:0-1712 GCA_050742275.1 Vicinamibacteraceae bacterium | reverse complement strand
TCCCGCGGGCGAGGAATGCATGGGCGCCCGACATTGCCTTCTTCAACGGCAAGTATCACCTCTATTACTCCGTCTCGTCGTTTGGCAGCCGCAACTCGGCGGTTGGCCTGCTCACAACACCCACGCTCAACGCCACCGATCCCGACTATGCCTGGAACGATAAGGGTGTGGTCTTGCGCTCGTACGAGGAGCGGGACGACTGGAACGCCATCGATCCGAACGTGGTGATTGAAAACGAGAAGAACGCGTGGCTCGCGTGGGGGAGCTTCTGGGGAGGGATCAAGATGCGGCGGATCGATCCCGTCACTGGGAAGCACTCGACGATGGATGATACGATGTACTCGTTGAGCAGCCGGCCACGCGAACAGCCGACCAACGGAGCGGTAGAGGCGCCGTTCATCGTGCGGCGAGACGGCTACTGGTATCTCTTCGTCTCGTTCGATCGATGCTGCCGCGGCCCCGAGAGCACCTACAAGGTCGTCGTGGGCCGGTCACGCGCCGTGACGGGGCCATATGTCGACAAGGCAGGCCGGAAGATGACGGAAGGCGGCGGGTCGCTGGTCATCGAGGCAACGAGCGGCGCCTGGCGCGGACCTGGACATCAGGCGGTGCTGGGAGACAACGGCCAGGACTACCTCTTCTTCCACGCCTATTACGCGGCCGGCCGCGGCCGCGGCTCGGCGCTGCAGATCTCGACGATGGTCTGGGAGGATGGCTGGCCTCGGGTTGGCGCGCTGCCGTGAAGAACCGTCCCCGCCCGGCAAGAACTGGCCTCGCGGCGGGCTCGGCATACGTTTTTGCACGCTTCGCAGAACGCGGCTACTCAGGCTTCGCGGATCGACGGAACAGCGTCCAACAGAACGACTGCGTTGTGCCCGCTGGTGTTAGGTGGCGCTCGTTGAGGGTCTCCAGAAGCGCGAAGCCAGATCCCAGCTGCGCAGCCAGCGTTTCCGCTGAATAGCGAGCAACGGGCAAGCCGCTGCAACGCTCGGGACCATCGAGAGCGAAGGTCGCAATAATGACGTGGCCGCCGATCGGCACCGCCTGGCGGAGGTGTGCGAGATACCGCGCTCGATCGCCAGCCTCGGTGAGGAAATGGAAGACGGCTCTGTCGTGCCAGATGTCAACCGGTTGAACCTGCCAGTCACCGGTGACGTCCGCGACCAGCCAGCGTACTCGACTCGCGTCGCCACCGAGCCGGTGTCGTGCGCGCTCGAGCGCCGCCCTGGATATATCGAGCACGGCCACGCACGCTGCGCCACGCGCCAGCAAATGATCCACGAGGCGGGAATCCCCGCCCCCAACATCGATGATTCACCGGCTGGGAGTGAAACCAACAGCCTCGAGAAATCGCAGCGATCGCGCCGGCGCCGCCTCGTACCAACTGACCGCCGTCGCGGGCTTCGTCTGGAACACGTGCTCCCAATGAGCTTTTCGATTCACACGCCTGGCTCCTCGTACGATCCTATCAAGGATTCAGCGCTCGCCCTCTGCTTCGATGAAGCGATCGATGACCCGCTCGAGCACCGTCAGCGGCACCGAGCCGTTGCCGAGCACCGCGTCATGGAACCTTCGCACGTCGAACTTCTCGCCAAGGGCCCGCTCCGCCTTCCGGCGCAGCTCGCGGATCTTCAGCTCGCCAATCTTGTACGACAAGGCTTGACCGGGCCACGAGATGTAGCGGTCGACCTCGGTGGTGCACTCGCGCAGCG
>JBOGIN010000165.1:0-6881 GCA_050742275.1 Vicinamibacteraceae bacterium | reverse complement strand
GCCTGAAGGCCGCGCGCTACTCATCTCCCACATCGACAGCGTGCCGGCGGAGAGCCAAAAGGGCGTGGTCCGAGGCGAAGCCTTGCCGAATCAGGTAGCGATAGAGGCGGTCGAACTGCCGCCGGTCGGCAATCGGTCCACGCAATCGCGCGGACAGCGCCCGCTCGAGCAGCTCGGTCTCATTGACCGTGTCGAAGACCTGCTCGACGACGTCCGTCGCGATCTCGCGGTCGACGCCCAGCCGATCCAGCTCTCGTTGTACGCGCCACCGGCCGTGCCGTTTGACCTCCACGGCGGTTCGAGCAAGCGCCGCGGCGGCGCGGCGATCATCGAGCGCGCCCTCGCTCTGAAGCCTGACGAGCACCCGCTCGATGGTCAACGGATCATGCCCGCGGCGCGCGAGGCGATCACGAAGCTGCGCGCTGGTCAGCTCACGGCGGCCCAACGCTATCAATGCGTAGACGTAAGGATCGACGTGCTGTCGAGGATGACCGGCCATCGATTACTGCGCTTCGCCACAAAACGGGCAGCGCCCGGCACGCGCATGGAGCGGCTTGCTGCAGTGCCAGCAGGTGCGCGACGCGGGCGTCTCGGCGCGGCCCTGCAATCGCCGCTGGACGCCCGCACGCTCCAGGTTCGCCTGATCGCGCGCTGCTGGTCGCGGCGGCGCGACCTCCTCGAGGCGAGTCGGCGTCTGACCCAAGACGAGGGGCCGCGTCGACAGCAGGTCTTCGAGCAGATCACTCGCGCGCTGATAGCGCTCGGTCACATCCGGCGCGAGCGCCCGCAGCACGATCTCGCAGAGCGCCTTGGGCATCGCAGCGTTCTTGACCCGCGGCGATCGCAGCAGGCTGCCGTCGAGCAGCTTGTGCCAACTCGCGGGCGTCGGTGGATCGTAGGGAAGCTCACCGACGAGCATCTGATACATGGTGACGCCCAGAGAGTAGAGATCCGACGCAAAAACCGCCTTCCCTTGGAACTGCTCCGGCGCCATGTACGCCGGGCTGCCGATCACGGTGGTGCCGTGCGCAGCGATCTCGAGAAAGCGCGATGTGCCGAAGTCTGCGACTTTGAGGACGCCGTTCTTCGAGACCAGCACGTTGGCTGGGCGAAGGTCGCGGTGGAGAACGCCCTGCCGATGTGCATGGTCGACGCCGTTGCAAATCTGCACTGCGTAGTCGAGCGCCCGGCGCAGATCGAGCACCCCGTCCCGCGCGAGGACCCCCTCGAGGGTTTCGCCCTTCACGTACTCCATCACGATGAAGAAGATCTCGTCTTGCTTTTCCGCCGTCGTAATGGAGACGATGTTCGGGTGGCTCAGGCTGGCCAACAGCCGCGGCTCGCGGAGCAGCTCGCCAAAGCTCTGGTGCTGTTTATGCGGCACCTTGATCGCAACCTCTTTGTCGATCCAGGTATCGCGCGCCAAGTACACCGTGCCAAAGCCGCCGCTGCCGAGCGACGCCAGGATCTTGTACTTGCCCAGCTCCTGACCTTTGAACAGCATGCCGAACGTCGAGTATACACGTTAGAGTCTTTGGGCCATGTTTCGGTTCTTTGCGCCTGACATCGAGGCCGACCGCCCGACGGTCACGCTCTCGGTCACCGAGAGCCAGCACCTCGCGCGCGTGCTCCGGCTGGAGGCTGGCGGCCGCGTCCGCGCGTTCGACGGTCGCGGCCGGGAATACGAAGCCACGATCGAGGCGGCGACGCCTCAGGCCGCCGTGCTGCGTCTCGAGCGAGCGGTGAGCCCGCTCGCTGAATCGTCCGTGCAGGTCACCCTGGCGCAAGCCCTGCTCAAAGGGGATGGTATGGACGGCGTGATTCGGGATGCCACGATGCTCGGCGTGAGCAGGATCGTGCCGATCGTGACGCGCCGCACCAACGTCTCGCCACGGCTCCTGGCGACTGGAAAGGCGCATGAGCGGTGGCACCGTGTGGCCGTTGCCTCCGCCAAGCAGTGCGGACGCGCCTGCGTGCCGCCGATTCAGCCCACACAGGCGCTCGATCTCGTCCTGCAGTCCGCGACGGGAGCGCGCCTGCTGCTTGCCGAGCCCAGCCTGCAGGCGTCCGCCTCACCCCTGCCGCAGCCCGGTGCCGATGGGGCCGTGTTGATCGTCGGCCCCGAAGGTGGCTGGGCGCCAGAAGAGATCGAGCTCGCGGCCGCCCACGGCTGGACCCGCTGGTCGATCGTGCCTTGGACGCTGCGCGCTGAATCGGCGGCCGCCGTGGCGCTTGGTGTCCTGCAACACGAATGGAATACGCGTGGCGTGTGACGATTATGCGGCGCGGCTACAGCCGCGCCCTACGCCGAAGATTTGCGGTAGGGCGGCCGTTTAGGGCCGTCACGGCGTCAGCCACGCGCAAAGATCAACGCGGCCCACTCGTTTTCCTCGAGCTGGGATTCGAGCGTGAGGTGTGGGTAGGCTTCCCCAACGAGTGGCGCTTCATCCGCTGTAAAGCCGCTGAGCACCAGCGTCCCGCCCATCGTGACCAGGCGTTCGACGCTCGCGGCCTCACGTCGTAGCAGCGCACCGGTGACGTTCGCGATCACGATCGATGCGGGCTCCAGAGAAGGATCGCCGAGCGCGGTCTGATGAACCGCGACGCGATCCCCGGTCCGATTCCGCGCGACATTGTCCCGTGCGGCGCTCACCGCGTCCTCGTCCGGCTCGATGGCAATGACCCGCGCTGCTCCAAGCATCGCCGCCGCGACGGCCAAGACGCCCGAGCCGGTCCCAACGTCCAGCACCGTCCGCCCCGTCAGAGCGACCCGCTGCAGCGCACGCAGGCAGAGCCGCGTCGTCTCGTGATGCCCGGTCCCAAATCCCATGGACGGCTCGATGACGATGACAAGTGGGATGGAAAGGGGGGACAGTCCCCTCTTTCCATCCGCATCCCACGGCGGGGCGACGACGATGTCATCCACGCGGACGGCGGTGAGCCCGCGCTGCGTTCGGCGGGCCCAATCATCGTCCGGAACATCGAGCGGATCCACATTCAAGGCGGGGCGCCACGATGCACCCTCCAGCGCCGCACGTGCGGCATCGCGCAAGGCAGGCGTCGCGAAGAAGACCGTCCAGGTCGGTCCGTCCTCGTCAATCGCGCGGACGTCGAAGTCGTCGAGCAGGAAGAGCAGTGAATCCGTGAGCGTGGACGGTGGATTGCCAAGCCCGGTGAACGCCAGGCGCAGGGCAGGGCTAGCCGCGGACATCAGCCGAAGATGTCCTTGACCCGCTCGAAGAATGGCTTCTCCTGATCCTGCTCAGCGCGCGTGCGCGGCTCGATCGGCGGATTCGGCCACACGCTGGCGAGCTGCTCGATTGCCCGCCGTTGCTCGCGGGTGAGCTTGCGCGGCACGGCCACGCCGACGCTGACGAAGAGATCTCCCTTGCTCCTGCCCGAGACCGCGGGCAGGCCCTTTCCGCGGAGGCGGAAGACGGTGCTCGCTTGAGTTCCGGCCGGGATGTCGAGCTCCTCCGGGTCGCCGAGCGTTGGCACCGGAATACGGCCGCCGACCACCAAGGTGGGATACGGCACCGTCACCTCGCAGTGGAGGTTCTCTCCGTCGCGCCTGAAGAACCGATGCTCCTCGACGTGCACGACCACGTAGAGATCGCCAGGGGGACCTCCCGCCGCACCGTGCTCCCCTTCGCCAACGAGCCGGAGCCGTTGGCCGGAGTCGATGCCTGCCGGTCAGCGCACGGTGAGCTTTCGGTCGCGACCGATCCGCCCGGCGCCGCGGCAGGTGGGGCAGGCCCGCGTGATGATGCGGCCGCTCCCATGGCACCGGCCGCACGTTCGCGCGACGGTGAAGAAGCCTTGCTGGTATCGCAACTGGCCCTGGCCGCGACATTGCGGACACACCTCGGGCGTGCTTCCCGGCGCGGCGCCAGAGCCGCGGCACTCTTCGCAGAGCTCCTCGCGTGGAATCTGAATGCTCGTCTCGGTGCCGCGCGCGGCTTCCTCGAACGTAATCTCCAAGTCGTACCGGAGATCCGCGCCGCGCCGCGCACCGCCCCGCCGACGCCCGCCTCCGAAGAGATCGCCAAAGCCGAAGATATCGCCGAGACCGGCGAAGAGATCGCCAAAGTCGGCGAAGATCGTCGGATCGATGGACGGCCCGGCGCCCGCGGCGACGCCGGCATGACCGAAGCGGTCGTACAGGCCCCGCTTCTGCGGATCTGCCAACACGGCGTACGCTTCGGCAGCTTCCTTGAAGCGCTCTTCGGCGGTCGCGTCGCCAGGATTCCGGTCGGGATGATACGTGAGCGCCAGCTTACGATACGCGCTCTTGATCTCCTGCTCGCTCGCGCTGTTGGAGATCCCGAGCACCTCATAGTAGTCGCGCTTACTCACGCGAGGCCACCTTCACCAGAGAGGCGCGGAGCAGGCGGTCCGCGATCTTGTATCCCTTGCGCAGCTCGGCGATCACTTCACCGTCGCGGTGCGTGCCGCTTGGCTCGTGCGCAACGGCATGATGAACGTGCGGGTCGAAATCGGCGCCTAGCACCTCGATGGGCGCCACACTGCGCTTCTTCAGCACGTCGAGGAGTTGGCGGTAGATGAGCTCGACACCCTGGCGATACCGCTCGACGTTCTCCGTGTCGTCGGCGGCCGAGAGCGCTCGCTCGAGGTCGTCGACGATTGGAAGGATCTCGCGGAGCACGTCGCTTGCGATGTGCTCGACCAGCTCGCCGCGCTCGCGCGTCACACGCCGGCGATAGTTGTCGAAGTCGGCGGTGGTGCGCAGCAGGCGGTCCTTGTACTCGTCACGCTCGCGGGCGAGTGCCGCCGCTCGCGCTTCTTCGGCGTCGCTCGCCGTGCGGGCCGTCTCGGCCGACTCCGGCGCGGATGCGCTCATCCGCTCCTCGTCGCCAGCAGCGGCGGCGGACAGATCGGCATCTTCAATGGAACGTTCAAATGGATGTTTCATGGTTTACGAAGCTCCCCCAGAGGGGTCTGCACCGGTCACGAGCAAGCGGCTCACGGCCCGCGATGCGCGATCGACGGCGGTGATGGCACGTGAGTAGCGCATCCATGTGGGGCCGATGACTCCCACCGCGCCGCTCCGATCCCCGCCCATGAACGTGGAGCAGACGAGGCTGAAGCGCTGCAGGGTCGGATCCGTGTGCTCCGTGCCAATCACGACGGTCAGCCCCGGGGCGTCGGTGTACCGATCGAGAATCCGCAGGAGCCGGTGTTTTTCTTCCATGATCGCGATGAGCGTGCGCAGCGCATCGAGCGTCAGTCGCGAGCTCTGTAAGAGCGACTCGTCGATGAGCGAGGATGCCCCATGGATGAACACCGTGCCCGGCAGGCTGAGCTCTGCCAGCGAGCTCTGCGCCAACCGTAGCGCCCGTGCCAACAGACGATCGTAGAGCACGCGCTCGCGTGCGAGCCGCTCGAGGACCGCCGTGCGGATTTCCGCGAGCGTGTGTCCGGCAAACTCCTGATTCAAGTAGTTCGCGGCCTCGACGAGCTCGGAGGGCGACACCTGCTCCTCGATCTCGAGCAGCGTGTGCGTGACCTGCCCGTCCGCGGCCACGAGCACGACGAGCACCCGCGTGGCATCGAACGCCACGAACTCGATGCGCCGCAGCCGGGTGGTCTCGCTGTCGGGCGAGACCGCGAAACCGACGCCGTGCGCCGCCCGCGACAGCTCGTGGGAGACCTCCGAGAGCACGTCATCGACCGAGCCCACGCGCCGCAGCCGGGCTTCGGCCTCCGGGATGTCCCGCAGCGGCCGCCGTGTGTGCAGCAGCATGTCGACGTGGAATCGGTATCCTTGATCCGTCGGGACACGCCCGGCCGACGAGTGCGGTTGCTGCACGTAGCCGAGGGTCTCCAGCTGCCCGAGCATGTTGCGGACGGTGGCCGACGACAGCCCAAGACCGCTCTCACGAGCCAGCCACAGCGACGACACTGGCGCGCCGCGCTCGATATACGTGCGCACGAGCAGTCCAAGGAGCCGTTGTAGCCGTTCGGGGAAGTCCGGAGTTGGCGGTGACCCGCCGCGCGGTCCTGCAGACGAGGTCATTAGCAATCAAGGCACAATAAACGCCAACTCTTATTATACTCAGAGGTCCGCTCGTGCGGCCAGCGCCCGCACCTCCCGGCGCGCATCGTCCACCACCAGACGCTCGTCGATCCTCGACAACCGGAACTCGTCCACCAGGAGCTCGCCGTCCACGAGCACGGCGCGGACATCCGTGCCATGACAGGCATAAACGAGCGTGGAATAGGGATCGTCACCCGGCGTGAGGTGCGCGCGATGCGTATCCACGAGAATCAGGTCGGCACGCTTGCCGGCCTCGACGGAGCCAATCTCCGATTCGAGACCAAGCGTCCGCGCCCCGGCGCGCGTCGCCATCCAGACGACATCGCGCGCCGCCAACCGGCCGGGCTCCGCCCGCAGCGCCTGGAGGGTCGCTGCCAGACGCATCTCGTCGAACATATCGAGGCGGTTGTTGCAGGCGGCGCCGTCGGCGCCGAGGGAAACGGTCACGCCGCGCGAGAGCAGCTCGGGAACAGGGGCGATGCCGGACCCGAGCTTGGCGTTCGAGCCGGGACAGTGCAGCACCTTCACGTCGTGTTGGGCGAGGAGCGCCTGCTCGACTTTGTCCACCCAGACGCAGTGCGCCACGCAGAGACGCGCGCTGGCGAGGCCGACGTCGACGAAGTACTCGATGTTGCCCAAGCCGTTCGCCATCTTGCGCACCAGATCGACCTCGTCGCGCTGCTCGGCGGCGTGCGTGTGAACCAGCAGCGCGGATCCAGCGGCCACGTCGGCAACCGCCTCCAGCATCTCCTGCGAGCAGGACAGGGCGAAACGCGGCGCTCCCGCCACGCGAAGGCGGCCGCGCGCGGCGCCGTGCCACCGC
>JBOGIN010000164.1:0-2208 GCA_050742275.1 Vicinamibacteraceae bacterium | reverse complement strand
GTTAGCGGCCGTCCCAGCGAAACGTCTCTCCCTTGGTGAGCTTGGCTTCTTTCGTCGTCTTGCCGTATCGCAGGCGCGCGATGCCGTCGACGAGCGCCCGGACGGTTGCCGACGTCAGCTTTCCCTGGTTCCAGACGACATCGATCTCGAAGCCGCCCCGCGCACGGAGGCCGGTGACCCGGCCAGATGGCCAGGCGGACGGTAACGCCGGCAGCAGCGCGATCTCGCCGGCGTGACTCTGCAACAGCATCTCGGCAATGCCGGACGTTCCGCCGAAGTTCCCGTCGATCTGGAAGGGCGGATGCGCGTCGAACAGATTGGGATACGTGCGATCGGGGGTCAGGAGGAGCGTGAGAATCTTGTACGCGTGCTCCGCGTCCTGCAGCCTGGCCCAGAGATTCAATCGCCACCCGAGGCCCCACCCCGTTGCGTCGTCTGCGCGAATCTCGAGTGACCGGCGCGCCGCGACGGCAAGCTTCGGTGTGCCGCGGAGCGTGATTTGATCGCTTGGGAACAGGCCGTAGAGATGCGACACGTGTCGATGATGAGGATCGGGGGCCTGCATGTCCCAGTCCTCCAGCCATTCCTGGAGCTGCCCCGCTTTGCCGGTCTGGTGCGGCGCCAAGCGCTGGCGCGTCTTGCCGAGCTCGTCGCGCAATTCTGGATCGACGCCCAGGATCTCAGCAGCGCGAATCGTGTTCGCGAACAGATCCCGCAAGATCTGCATGTCCATCGTCGGACCCGCGCAGATGCTCGTGTCGCCAAACGGGTGGCGATTCTCCGGTGAGAGCGAGGGATTGGTGACGAGCCACCCGTGGGTTGGCTCCTCGACGAGCGTGTCGAGGAAGAACTCGGACGCCCCCTTCATCGCCGGATACACGCGCTCGAGGAACCGCTCGTCCTGCGTGTACTGGAAGTGCTCCCACAGATGCAGGCAGAGCCACGCGCCGCCGGTTGGCCACATGCCGGAGCGCGGCTGATCGACGGGCGCCGTCGCGCGCCAGAGATCAGTGTTGTGATGAGCGACCCAGCCGCGTGCCCCGTAGTGCACCTTTGCGGTGCGCGACCCCGTCTCGGCCAGATCCATGACGAGATCCACCAGCGGCTCGGCCAGCTCGGAGAGATTCGTCAGCTCTGCGGGCCAATAATTCATCTCGGCGTTGATGTTGATGGTGTACTTGCTCTCCCACGGCGGTTTCATGAGCTCGTTCCAGAGCCCTTGAAGGTTTGCCGGCTGAGTGCCAGGCCGCGAGCTCGAGATGAGGAGGTAACGGCCGAACTGGAAATACAGCGCCGCGAGCTGCGGGTCGTGGCCTGTTGTGAAGCGTTCGATGCGCTCGTCGGTCGGCAGCCGCGCGGCCTCGCTGGTACCAAGGTCCAGCGTGACCCGGCGAAACAGCCGTCGATGCTCGGCGACGTGCGCCTGGCGCAGCGCGTCGTAGGTCTTGGCGCTCGCCGACGCGATCTGACGCGTCGTTCGCGCCCCGGGGTTGCCGGTCACATCCTTGAAGCTCTTGAAGCTGGTGGCCGCGGCAACCAACAGCGTCACGGCATCGGCATCACTGACCGTGACCGACGCCTTCTCCGCTGTCGTCTTTCCGCCTTCAACCAGGAGCTTGACGCGTGCCTGAAACTTCAGCGCCCCCTTGATGCCCTGATACCCGCCGTTGACGCCGTCCAGGATGAGCGTGTCGCCATGGACGGTGTGAACCGTTGCTCGCTGCGGCGTCCGCATCCGGACGGTGACCCCCACGTGTCCAGGCGCATCGGCGGTCAGGCGCACGACGATGACCTGGTCGACCGGGCTCGAGAAGACCTCGCGCGTGAACCGCACGCCACCCGACGTGTACGTCACACGCGCGACGGCCGTGTCGAGGCTCAAATCGCGGCGGTAGCCCTCGACGCTCGCCGCCTGGGATGACGCTGCGTCGGGGAACGTGAGCAGGAGATCGCCCACCGGCTGATATGGCATCTGCCTCAAGGGCCGCGCCATCATTCTCCGGGCGATCAGCTCCTGGGCCTCGCGATACCTGCCGTCGAAGATCAGCCGCCGCACCTCCGGCAGCGCGGCCCGCGCATCCGGGTTGGCTGGATCGTACGGACCGCCCGCCCAGAGCGTGTCCTCATTGAGCTGAATCCTCTCATTGACGATACCGCCGAAGACCATCCCGCCGAGACGGCCGTTGCCAATGGGGAGCGCCTCCACCC
>JBOGIN010000163.1:0-4241 GCA_050742275.1 Vicinamibacteraceae bacterium | reverse complement strand
GTACAGATTCCTCCGCGTTTACGTAAGAGAATCAGAGGGCTTAGATTATCGTGGAGAGACAAAATGAACAAACCGGTGCTCGGGTTGTTGCTCGGCGGCTTCCTCGGGATCTTCGATGGTCTGACGGCACTGGTCTCGGCGCCGGAAACGGCGCCGCAGATCGTGGGCATCGTCATCGGCTCCACCATCAAGGGGCTCATTGTCGGCGTGCTGGTCGGATGGTACGCGCGTCATGTCAGCTCGCTCTCCAAGGGCCTGCTGGTTGGTCTGATCGTGGGCGCCCTCTTCGCGGCACTGGTGGCCGTGCTGGGCGGACAGTATTTCTGGGAGATCGTGCTGCCCGGCAGCGTGCTCGGGCTGATTGTCGGCTACGCCACGCAGAAGTACGGGCGCACGCCAGCAAGCCAAGCCGGATGAGGAAGCGTCCTCGCCGAGGTAAGATCAAATCGCTACCCTCGTTCAGGGCATTACGCACGGTAGCGGAGGTCTTGATGGAGCTCATCTCACGTCACGAGTTTCTTCAGCGAACCGCGATGGCTGGCGTTGGCCTCTTGGTAGCGTCGATAGAGCAGGTGGCGACCGCGCAGCGCCGGCCGACACGCGTCGGCGTCATCGGTTGCGGCAGCGTCTCGTCACAGTACCTGCCGCACCTGTCCAAGTCGCCCCATGTCGAGCTCGTGAGCACGTGCGACATCATCCACGAGCGCGCGCGGCACCGCGCCTCAGAGTACCGCGTCCCTCATCACTATCCCCACATCGATCAGATGTTGGCCGGCGCGCCATTCGACCTGCTCGTGAATCTGACCGACATGCAGGAGCACGGCAGGCTCAACGGACAGGCGTTGCGCGCAGGCAGGCACGTCTGGAGCGAGAAACCGCTGGCCAACAGCTACCGGGAAGGAAAGAATCTCCTGGACCTCGCCACCAGCCGAAAGCTTCGCCTTTGGGGCGCACCCGCGGTCGTCAACAGCCCACAGTTTGCCTTCATGGCCAAGACCATCCGTGAGGGGACGCTGGGGAAGGTGTCCTGCGCGCACGCACACTACGGGCATCTGGGGCCCACATGGTCGGCCTTCTTCTATGAGCGCGGCGGCGGCAGCCTCCCGGATCTCGGCGTTTACAATCTCGCCACGTTGACCGGCTTGCTGGGGCCTGCCCGCGCCGTGATGGCCATGACCGCCATCGTCACCCCCGAGCGAACCGTCGACAACAAGGGGAAGATACGCGTCGAAGCCGAAGACAATGCCATGGTGCTGATGGACCATGGCGAGGGCCTCCTCTCCCACGTGCAGTGTGGCTTCAATTACTTCGATCCGTACGGTCACGAAGGCGAGGGGCAAGAGGGCCACACGATTACCATATGGGGCACCCGCGGGAACATGGGGCTCGTCGGCTACGACTGGGCGCCGTTTGGCGTGGACCTCGCCACGACCGATCACGAAAAGCCCCGACGTTTCGCGCCGGATCCTGGAGCGTACGTGTGGCAGCAAGGGGCCACCGTCATCGCCGAAGCCTTGGTGATGGGACGCGAGCCGTTGATTAACGTCGAGCACGCCCTGCACGTGCTCGAGGTCATCGAAGCCACTCGGGCGTCCGGAGAGAGTGGAAAGCGGATTGCGCTCACGTCGAGCTTCAAGTGGCCGATGGTGTGATGACCCTATTCGCTTCGCAGTGCGTCGATCGGGTCGACCGTGGCGGCGCGCCGCGCCGGAAGATACGCCGCCGCTGCCGCCGTGAGCGTCACCACTGTGCAGGCGAGAACGAGCAGCCGCGGCTCGTGAGGTCCAACGCCGAATAGTACCGTGGTCATGAGCCGTGCAGCGGCAAACGCGCCAACGAGGCCAACGGCGATTCCCACCGCTACCAAGAACATCGCCTTCCTCACGATCATCGCGAGAATCGTGTGTCGGCTCGCGCCTAGAGCGACGCGCACGCCCATCTCGCGAGTGCGCCGCGCCACGGAGTAGGCGATGACGCCGTAGAGCCCGACGGCCGTGAGCAGGAGCGCCAGGGCGGCGAAGCTCGCGAACAAGGCAGTCAGGAAACGCGGTCCTGCCACGCCTGCGGCCAACAATTGGTCGGCCGTGCGAACGTCGTGCAGGGGTAGCTGCGCATCCATGGCTTGCACCACGGCTCGCAGCGAAGACTCGACCGCCAGGGGCGACGCCGAGGTGCGCACGATCACCGAAGGACAACACCATGGCATTTGCGCGTGCGGAAGGTAGTAGACGGGCTCTTCTCCCCTGCTCAGTGGAGACTGCCTCACGTTTTCAACCACCCCAACGATCTCGCGCATCTTGGTGCCGGTCTCGTCCGCTGTTGCGCCTGGCTCGATCCGCTGTCCAAGGGCCGCGGCTCCTGGAAAGAACTTGCGTGCGAACGCGCGATTGACGACCACGATCGGCAGAGCAGCGGCGGTGTCTCGACCGGTGAGCTCGCGGCCCTCGAGCAGCCGAGCCCCGATGGCGCGAAAGTAGCCCGGTGACACGATGGCCATGTCCGACGAGGGCCGCTCCCACGGCGGCGTGGGGCGCTGTTCGATGTTGAAGCTGATCGTCATCTGGCTGCCGCTCAACGGCAGCGGCATGCCCAATGCCGCGGACGTCACGTCAGGGAGTCCCTCCAAACGTGCGAGCAGCCGCTCGTAGAAATCGAGATGCGTACCCCGCGGATAGTCTGCATCGGGCAGCGTGAGGCCGAAGGTAATGAGACGCTCCGGCTGAAAGCCGACATCGCGCCCGACCAGATGGAGAAAGCTGGCGGCGAGCAAGCTGGCACCGCTTAGTAGCACCAAACACAGGGCAATCTGGGCGACGATCAGCGTGCTCCGGGTGCGGTCAGCGGCATCCGTGCCGGTGCGTGCTCCGACCTTGAGCGGCTCGACCACTTCGATCCTTCGCAGCCGGAGCGCTGGCGCGACGCTGACCAGAACGCTCGTCAGCACGGCAAGGCCAACCGAGAAGACCAGAACCTGGCTATCGATGTCCGCTTGCAGCATGCGGGGAACGCTGTCGCCCGCGAGCGGCAGCGTCCAGCGGAGCACCACCATGGCGGTCAGCACGCCGGCCGCGCACGCGATGAGCGACAGCATCAGACTTTCGGTGATGAGTTGCCGTATCAGCCTGCCCTGCCCCGCGCCAATCGCGGCGCGTAAGGCGAATTCCCGCGCTCGTTCAGTCGTCCTGGCAAGCAGCAAGCCTGCGATGTTCGCGCAGGCAATCAGGAGGATCAGTCCTACCGCTCCGAGCAGCACGAGGAACGGTTGACGAGCGTCGTCGGTCAGCAGGTCCAGCAAAGGCCGTACGTAGGTGCTCGCTATGGCCTTGTTCTGATCGGGATACCGCGTGACAAGCCCAGCGGCAACGACATCCATCTGCGCTTGTGCCCGTTCCACGGGCACGCCAGATCGGAGGCGCGCTATCGCATTCAACATGCGACTTCCTCGCTGCTCGGTGACCGGCTGAACGGTCGCCGACCGAGCATCCAACGCGAGCGTCGTCCAGAGATCGATGGGTTCGTTCACGACCGGAAAAGTAAACCGCGCCGGTGCCACGCCCACGACCGTGTAGCGCTCGCGATCGAGGGCGATCGTCCGACCGACGATGCCAGGGTCGCCCCCAAAATGCCGATTCCATAGTCCGTGGCTCAAGATGACGACGTGCGCGCTCACGCGCTCGTCCCGCGGCAAGAAGCCGCGCCCCAGCGCAGGCGCGGTCCGGAGCACCGAGAACAGGTCGGACGACACGATGACGCCGCGAAGCTGAACGGGACGTCCGGATCCTGTGAGCGTGAGCTGTGTGTCCCGGAAGCAGACGATGTGCTCGAAGACCCTGTTGTCTCGCCGGAAGTCGAAGAAGGTGGGATACGACAAGGCGGCTGGGTGCGGCGTCCCTCGAGTGTCCCGCGACTGGACCGAGACGAGCCGATCCGGCTCCGGATACGGCAGGGGGCGCAGAATCACGGCGTTGACGACGCTGAAGATAGCGGTGTTTGCGCCGATGCCGAGTGCCAGGGTCAGGATCGCGATGAACACGAAACCCGGCGCGCGGGTTAGGGTACGGATCGCGTAGCGTAGGTCGGTCATAGCTACCTCTTAGGGTGTCAAAGTGCGCGAGTGCGCAGGTGCGCAAGTGCGCAGGTGCGCAAGTGCGCAGGTGCGCAAGTGCGCAAGTGCCAAAACCAACGTGCCCAAGTGCGCAAGTGCCAAGTGCCCAAGTGCAACGGTGCTGAAACCTGGCACC
>JBOGIN010000162.1:0-3081 GCA_050742275.1 Vicinamibacteraceae bacterium | reverse complement strand
ATCTACTACGCGGCGGACCACGGGGCGAATGTGATCAATATGAGCTTCAGCTTCCCGGAGCCGAACAGCGAGGTGCAGCAGGCACTCGAGTACGCGACGGCGCGCGGCGTCGTCGCGATCGCGTCGGCAGGCAACACGGGGAACCGCGTGATCGTCTATCCTGCGGCATTCCCGAACGTGGTGGGCGTGGCGTCGACGACGAACCAGGACGCGCGAAGCTCGTTCTCGAACTATGGGCCCGACCTCGTCACCCTGGCGGCGCCCGGCGAGGCCCTGATTACGACTTACCCGGGCGGCAACTACGCGGGCGTGTGGGGAACGTCCTTCAGCGCCGCGCTCGTTTCCGGGGCAGTCGCACTGCTGCGACAGGTCGACCCAGGGCTCGACCAGGTGGCCGCCGAGACCGGGCTCTCGCAGGCAGAGCCGATTGATCCCGAGCTCGGCGCGGGGCGTCTCGATCTGGTGCGCTCGCTCAACTCGGTCGCGCTCACAGGAAATGTGGATGCGGATGGTCTCCCAGATTGGTGGGCGCCCCGGGCCGGCGTTGATCCGATCTCGGACCGGAATCTTCGAGCGCTCGACCAACGCGTGCACACGATCTCATCTCACCTTCGCCGCATCTACGAGAAGCTCCAGCTTCACAGCAAGACCGAGGCGTCGGCCGAGGTGCTCTATCATCGCCTCCTGCGCTGACGCGACCACCATTCCCACTGGACAGTCGGTTCCTACGTACTTGCGTAGTGCGCGGGACGCCATGTTGACGTCTACTCGTGGCTGAGGGTGACCGTCGGTAGGCGGAGATGGAACTGGCCGCGATTGTCGACGCTCGCCGGCAGGGCGCGAGAGGAGCAGAGAACCCGTGAGGAATCAACTGGTGAGCCGCGTCGGCAGGCCAATCGCTGCCGGGGCACTCGCGGCCCAGAGACCACCAGCTCGATTCCATTCGGGCGAATACACGAAACAGAGGATGTTTCCCAGTGGATCGCCAACCTCCTCGACAACACCGTGACGAAGCTGCGCGCGACTGATGGCACCCAGCGCGGTACGTTCCCCGTCAGCTCGGCGCCGCCGGCGCCGCTGGGCCTCGCCTTCGACGGCGCCAAACATCTGGGTTGCCAATGCCGGGACCGACAGCGTGACGAAACTGTAGAAGGCAGTCGCTCTCTGGCAGGTGTCGCCGCAGGGTTCATGGCTGCGATGCCGACAGATGCTCCACGAGCTCGACGCGACGATTCTTGGCGCGGCCCTCTTCGCTCTTGTTCGGGGCCACCGGGCTCGCAAACGAGACGCCCACGGGCGTGAGACGCGCCTTCGCCACGCCGTAGCGCGTCGTGAGCGCTGCGACGACGGCGGCGGCACGCCGTTCGGACAACACCTGATTGGACGCCAAGCTCCCGACATTGTCCGTGTGCCCGACCACGAGGAGCTTCAGCGCTGCGTCGCTCTCGAGCAGCTTGCCGATCTGTTCGAGTGTTGCGTCCGATTCTGGCTTGACGTCCGCCTTGTTGAAGTCGAAATAGATCCCGTAGAGCGCGATCCGTCCCTCGGTCGAGATCGCCTTGGCCATCTCATCGGCCGCCACCGTCACCATCTTTGCTTCGCGAGCCTTGCCCTCGACGATGTCGACAACGGCAATCGTCCTGCCGTTGAACGCCTCGCAGTAGGTACCGCCCTTCAGCGAGTACGTGAGCACTGACACATGCGTCGCGCTCTCCGCAACCTCGGTGGCGACGTAACGCTGGTCCGTGATCCCCTCCGTCATGGCGCAGAAGCCATTTGAAAAGTCGCTGTCCTCGGTGATACGGTCCGCCGGATATAGATACATGGCGAGGCTCATGCGTCCGCCGCCGCCACCGCTGCTTCGCTCCGGATCACCGCCGCAGTCCGCTCCCTGGCACTCGAAGAGCGTCTTGGCTCCCTTCGCCGCGAGCTCGTCCTGGTAATTTCGGAGGATCTCCAGCGGCGAGCGGTCCGCCGGAATGAGATACACGAGCCTCGTGTAGGGCCCTTCCAGCGCTCTCTTGCTCTTCGGCTCGTAATACTCGTTGTTCCGGGCGTCGGTCCGGTCGGGCACGGGCTCCAACCTGGACAGGGGCAGTGTGAAGGCGTCGAATCGCTTCTGTTCGTACGCGATGATGAATGATCCCTCGTACCGCTGCAGCAGCGGGTGATCCTTGCTCCCCGGCTTGTCTGCGGTCGGAATCGTCGCCTCGGCGTGTGCCAGAGAAGCGGCCGCCAAGATCGCTACCGTGAAAACCCATCTGACCACGGTTCACCTCCGTTGTCTGTGCGATGGCAATTCCATCGAGTCGAGTGAGCCTTACGACCACTCTCTCTAAGGACTAACGCGTCAGGGCTTCAACCAGCACTACCAACGTACGTAGGAAACGTCCTCCCGCCCGAGCTGGGAGCTGCCGGATAGTGGAGAGGCCGGGGTTCGTCCCGCTTGCCCTCTCCTCCCTCTCGGACCTTGCCGCGCAGTGGATGTCACACATGGAATCGCTGATCGGTCTGCTCTGAGAGAGGACCGGGACTCTGGCGGAAAGGGAGCACAGGATGAACAACCACGCGTCGGTCACCGCTGGCCTCACGTCGACAGAGGATGCCCCGCCGTTGGGAGCGATGTCAGACACATCACCAGCGTCGTCGCGGCTGGGCACTCCTTCGTTTGGCCGCGTGGGCACGGCCATGGCGACACGGCCAGACATCTACGCCCGGCCCGACGTCTACGACATGGAATACGAGGGCGCTGGCAATCACGACGCCCACTTCTTCGCTCGCCTGCTCGCGCGCGTCCGCCCGCGCCGCGTGCTGGAGCTGGCCTGCGGATCGGGCCGCGTAACTGTCACACTAGCCGCGGCCCTGCCCATGGCCGAGATCGTCGGCGTGGACTCGTCGATCGACATGCTCGACAAGGCGGCCACGGCGCGCGATGCCGCTGACCCGTTGGTGCGCGAGCGCGTGTCACTCGTGGAGGGCGACATGCGCGACTGGCCAGGCACGGGCGTTCCCTTCGACGCCGTCGTCATCGCCTGCTGCTCGGTGTCACACTTGCTCACGCTCGACGATCGGCGGCACACC